>JACZXL010000039.1 GCA_022571635.1 Planctomycetota bacterium | reverse complement strand
TTGAGCCGAACCAACGGCGTACGGAGGGCAAGGTCGGCGATCCGATCCCGCGCGGCCCGGATCGCCTTGAGTGACACCGGCTCAAGCGGTTTCATTTCGTTTGCCTCCGAGCTTGACCATCGTGCCGCCGCCGCAGTTCTTTGCTTCGTCGAAAATATGATGCGCTGCGGCGAGGTCTTCGACCGCCAGCCCCAGCGATTTGAACAGCGTGATATCCTGCGGCGATGTCCGGCCGGAAGCGCGGTCAATAAGAACCTCGCCGAGTTCCCCGAGAATATGATCGTCGTCGATCGCGCCTTCAGCTTTGGGGATGAGGAAGTCGCCGGACTCGTTCAACGTAGATTCCCGGCGATCGACGAACAAGCGGGCGTGAACGACGGCTTGCGTGTCAAGCTCGCGAGCTTTGGCAATGCACGCGCCCACCGCGTTGATATGCGCGCCGGGTGAGATCCAATCACCGCACAGTATGGGTTCCGTGGCCGCGGTCACTGTGCAGATGATGTCAGCGGTATCCACGGCATCGCGCGCCGTGCGCATCGGCTCGATCTTCAGGTTGTGATGAGCGGATTCACACTCGGCGAAGCGGCGGGCCGCATCGTGATTGCGGCTCCAGACGCGCACCAATTTCAGGTTTCGTACGAGCTGTATTGCTTCAAGATGTGTGCGCGCCTGGGTGCCCGTTCCGAGGATCGCTAGTGTTGTCGCATCGTCTCTGGCAAGACTTTTCGTGGCGACGGCACTTACGGCCGCGGTGCGAATCGCCGTGACTTGAGTTGCGTCGATGATCGCCTCGAGTTGCCCGTGCTCGACGTCGAACAGCAGAATCGCGCCTTGGTGTGAGTCGTAAATTGTACCGTGGTTGCCTGGAAAGACCGTCAGGGTCTTGACGCCGAGAACCTGCGGTTCGCCAAGATAACCCGGCATGAGGCCGATCAAACCACAACGATTCGGCAACCACATGGCGGTGCGCAGCGGCTGAACAGCATCGTCTCTCGCCAACGTCCGTAGCGCCTCGGCCATAAGACCGATGCAATCGCGCATCGGCAGCAGGCGGCGCACTTCGTCCTGATTGATGACGAGCACATCCATATGAAGCACTTCCTATTGCCGATCCTCAAGCTCGGCAGCGTAACCGTCTCCCACCGCCCGACACGTGTGACCAGCGGTTTCAGAACGCTCCATAGGCTAGCGAAATTCGCTATCGTGCACACCGCCTCATCGAGCCGTGATCGCATGCGGTACGATCCGGACGATTCGCAGCGAGTACTGAATGAACATGGATCAGCCCGAGGTCCGGACAACTTTTTCGACGCCACTGGGAGCGGTGTTGGCAACGGCGGGGGTCGCCATCGGTTTGGGCAACATATGGCGGTTCCCGTACATGATGGGGAAGTACGGCGGATCGGCGTTTCTGCTGCTGTACATACTCATCGTTCTCGCCTTCGGCATCCCGGCGTTGATGGCTGAGTATGCGCTGGGACGACACACCGGGCGCGGGCCGCTCGGTGCGTTTCGGATGGCGCGACTGCCCGGCGCGAAGTTCTGGGGCGGTTTGCTCCTGCTGTCAATTTTTATGGCGGCTTCCTACTACGGAACGATCCTCGCGATGGCGCTGCAACGTGCGACCTCCTTCACGATCGCAGCCGCATCTCCCGGACAAGCGGGCTCGACCGTCGCCGTATCCGACGGTTTCGCGGTTCAGATGTCGTTTGTTCTCATAACGGTCGCCCTGGGCTGCGCGGTGACTTGGCTGGGCGTGAGGCGAGGTATCGAGCGAGCAAGCAGGTACGGACTGCCTTTGTTTTTCCTGTTGTTTGTAGCGCTCATCGTGCGTGTGCTGACACTGGACGGCGCAATGGAAGGTCTGCGCGAGTTCTTGGTTCCGCAACCAAAGAATTTCACCGGCGCGACGGTACTAGCGGCGATGGGTCAGGCTTTCTTCTCACTCAGTCTCGGCGGAACGTTCATGGTCGTGTACGGCAGCTACATGCGCGCAAACGATTCCATTCCCGCCGCCGCCATCGGCACAACCATCGCCGATCTGAGTGCGGCGTTGATGGCCGGGTTGATTGTCGTGCCGGCCGTGCTCGCGCTCGGGCTGGATATGGCCAGTGGCCCGGCTTTGTTGTTCAGCGTGATGCCCGAGGTCTTCGCCACCATGCCGATGGGCAATGTGTTCGGGGCGGCGTTCTTCTTTGCGGTTTTTCTGGTCGGACTGTTGTCGTTGATCGCGGCCTACGAAGTCTTGGCCTCGGCGGCGGAGCATTGGCTTGGCTGGTCAAGAGCCAGGACAGTCGCCGTTCTTCTTGTCGTCCAAGTCCCGCTGTCAATTCCTGCGGTGCTCTCGGATGGTTACATCGGCTACAGCGATCTGATTTGGGGCACGACGATGCAGCCGCTCGGAAGCGGTTTGGCCATTGTCGCCTTGATCTGGTGCATCGGACGGGCGAAGGCAATGAAGGAAATTGCTCGCGCGTCCCGGTTGCCCACGCCTACGCTGCTCTTCTACTGGCTGAAATACGTCATTCCAACTGGAGTCGTAGTCACGCTCGCCTACGGTTGGATCAGTCAGCTACGCCCGTCGTGAAGTTGTCGGGTCAGTCTCGGCGCCGCAAATTGTGTAGCATGGTCACTTCGAGTTCCCGTCCGTACGAGCGAGTGTGATGAAATGCCAGTCTCCGTCGCCAACTCGCAGCTCATCTTCGACGCGTTGAAGGCGTGTGATGTTCGTCTGTTCTCGGCCCTGCCGGAGACGTGGCTCGTGCATCTGGTTCGTATGGCGGAAGATGATCCGGAGACGATTCTGGTGCGCTTGGCGAAGGAAGAGGAAGGTGTCGGCATCTCGATGGGCGCGTATTTCGCCGGCGTCAAATCCGCGATGCTCATGCAGAATCATGGTTTTTTCGCGGCGATCAATGGGATCATTTCCGGCGCGCAGCTGTATCGGGTTCCGTTACTGATGATCATCAGCCATCGCGGGGAGTTCGGCGAGCGCGATCCCTGGCAGACTGAAGGCGGGATCAGCACGATTCGGGTTCTGGAAGCGATGGGAATCCCGTATGACCGCTTGGACGATCCCGCCAGCGTTCCCCATCGGATTGCCAAGGCGCAGACGTTGGCCGAGTCGGCGCTGCGGCCGGTGGCGTTGTTGCTGACGCGAGATTTGATGTGGGAGGAGTAATGCTACGCATCGACGCCATGCGAGCGGTGTATCCGCAGTTGGAGCGCTGCGTCGTGGTGACGATCATGGGCGCGGTTGCGGCTGAATTGCAGACGATCGGCCACCGCCCCAACTTCTTCTACTTGCAACACGCGATGGGTTTGGCGTCGTCGCTCGGTCTGGGGATCGCACTGAGTCGGCCCGAGCTGAAGGTCGTTGTCTTCGACGGCGACGCTTCGATCTTGATGAACCTGGGCGGACTTACGACGCTGGCGCGATACAAGCCCAAGAACCTCGTTCACGTCGTGTTCGATAACGAGAGTCTGCTGTCGGTGGGTGGGTTCCCCAGCGCCACTTCAACCGGCAGCGACATCGCTGGGATCGCCGCCGCCGCCGGTGTTCCTCGAACGACGACGGTCGGCACAATCGATGCGTTCGACGTTGCGTTCAACGAAGCGCTGCACGCGGACGAGCTCTCGACGATCGTGGCGAAGGTGAAGGCCCAAGGGCCGGCCAAGTTCGTCACGGATTTGTCACTCTTGGAGAACCGCTTCCAGTTCAAGCGCTGGCTGTGTGATGACACGTCAGCGAAGGTCTAATCCAGCGAAGCCGCAAGGAGATTAGGGTGTCGAATGTTCTGATGCAGGTCGTGGACGAGCTTCGGGCCGGGAAATTGAAGGTTGTCGATCTTACGCAGCCGCTCGGTCCTGATACGCCGGTGATCGATCTGCCGGCGATGTTCGCTTCGTCGCCCGGGTGTTCGATCGAGACGATTTCTCGATACGACGACAAAGGCCCGGCGTGGTATTGGAACACGTTGCGGTTCGGCGAACATACCGGCACGCACTTTGACGCGCCGGTGCATTGGATCACCGGCAAGGATCTGCCCGACAATACCTGCGAGACGATTCCCGTTCATCGTTTCATCGGCCCGGCGTGTGTGATTGATGTTTCGGCTGAAGTTGCCGACGACCCGGATTTCCTATTGACGCCGCAGCGCATCGAGCAATGGGAAGCTGAGTATGGACTGATCCCTGGCGGGGCATGGGTGCTGATGCGCACCGATTGGAGTAAGCGCACCGATCCGTCTGAGTTCCTCAACGCGAAGGAGGATGGCCCGCACAGTCCCGGGTTCGCCAAGGAAGCGTCAGAGTTTCTGGCTCACAAGCGGGACGTGTTGGGGGTTGGTGTGGAGACGATCGGCACCGACGCCGGGCAAGCCGGTGGATTCGATCCGCCGTTTCCCAATCACCACACCATGCACGGGGCGGGCAAGTTCGGCCTGGCCAGCCTGTGCAATCTTGATCAGCTCCCGCCGACGGGTGCGATCGTCATCGCCGCCCCGCTCAAGGTTGTCAAGGGAAGCGGCAGCCCCCTGCGCGTGCTGGCGATTTCACCGACGTAGAGACCCGTCCACACCCCCCAGTGTGCCGGCGGGCGTGGCGGTTCGGCTGGACGGTCGGCGAACGACCCCTTTTTTCGGGGGTCAACCGGAATTGACCGTCGCCTAGCGGTGTCTTGGCCCATGGACCAACGGCGCGCGGGGACCGACCTGCGTACCCAGGCGACCCTTGGGCTGGAGGCAACGCTATGTCAGCACACGACTCTTCCTGGCCGAAACGCATCACAACCATGGCCGTGGCGACGTTTATCGCATTTTTGATGGCCGCCGGTCCTGCGCCCGCGGCAAGTAGGCCGGTCTCGGATGACAACGGCGTATCGGTGTCACAAGTCACAGCCTCGATGTTCGTAGGGGACAAGGATCGCAAAGGTAGTAAGGGAGCCAAACCATCGCGATCGACGCCAAGCCGTAAAGCGTCGCCACCCAAGCGAGGTTCACCGCCGAAGCGCAAGGCGTCGCCACCCAAGCGGAGTTCACCGCCAAAGCGCAAGGCCTCGCCACCCAAGCGGAGTTCACCGCCAAAGCGCAAGGCGTCGCCGCCCAAGCGGAGTTCACCGCCAAAGCGCAAGGCGTCGCCGCCCAAGCGGAGTCCGCCGCCGAAGCGCAAGGCCTCGCCGCCCAAGCGGAGTTCGCCGCCGAAGCGCAAGGCCTCGCCACCGAAGCGGAGTCCACCGCCGCAGCGTAAGGCCTCGCCACCGAAGCGGAGTCCACCGCCGCAGCGTAAGGCCTCGCCACCGCCGCAGAGTTCGAGCCCCAAGCGCAATGCGTCACCGCCCAAGCGGCGGATCGAGCAACCGCCTTCCCGACCGATACGGCGAATCGCCCCACCACCGACTACGCCCAAGCCAAGATCGCCTGTAACACGTCCAGAGCGCACCCCCACCGTTGATCGACGAGCTTCAGTCCGACCGAACCGCCCCCCCACGCTGCCGCGCGGTGTTACAGACAAGCGCAACGTCAATCCATCGATCACACGAATCGCCGAGCCAAGGAAGAGTCCGCGCTCGTATCCCAAGCGGAACGTGCCTACGACACCGACAATCGAGCCGATCCGGCCCAACCGTGGGATTTTCGATCGCCCAAGACGCTTACCGACAGTCCCTTGGAACCCCGCGCCGCGCACGGTGATCGAACGGGTGATTCAAGAGCACGATGGGAATCATGGCTACGACGACGGGTACGATGATGGCTATGAGCACGGGTACGACGATCACCACGACTATGACTACCATCACGACGGGCACTACTACGATTCTCACCATGATGGTTGGTACGGACACCGCCGCCATCATCGCGGGCACTTTCGCTTCAGCTTCCGGTTCGGATCACTAAGCTGGCGATATCCATACCACCACACATACTACGGTTCGTACTACCACCCGCGATATCACAACTCGTATTGCCGAGCGTACGCAGGTTACGGTTGGTATAAATGCTATTGCGACCTGCCATCGTATTCGTACAACACGACGACGTATGTTACCTATGACGAACCGCTCACCTACACGATCTCCGAACCGGCGTTGCCCAGCATCGACGACGCGTGGTCGCATTTGCGTGATGGATATTTTGATGCAGCGCATGCGATGTTTTTGGAGTTGGTGTACGCACTGCCGTCCGAAGGTGCGCCGCGGATCGGATACGCAATCTCGTCCGGCCTGTTGGATCGAGAGAACGCAGCAATATCGGCGATGCGTCGAGCGCTGCGAGACCAGCCTGAGGCGCTGCGATCGGTGCCGAGCGATCCCCTGATGCGCGAGCAGATTCTCAACTTGCTTGGTGTTTACGCTGATCGAGCGCGCGAGGATCTCGGCGATACCGACGCGCTCTTCATGGTTGCGGCGCTGCGATTCATGCTTGGCGAAGCTGCCGACGCCTATTTTGCCGTCGACACCGCCATCAACCACGGCGACGAAGATGCCAGTGCGTTCAATCTCAAGGCGATGATCAATCGCGATCTTCAAGAAGGGCTGTAGGGCGGCTGCCGTTGACAACCGCTCTGAACGCCTGGGAGCCGGCACGGGCCGGTCTAAGTCGGTGGGAGGCGTCGATTCAGGCGTCGATTCAACCAACATAGTCCGGGAACTGATCACTAAGTTGCGCCTGAATTTCACCGATTCATAGGGTGCGCGCCTCGATCTGAGGCCATGTGTTATTGGAGCGGCCGGTTTGAGCCGTTCCTACACGCACCTAGGAAGGCCGGTAGGTCCGATCGCCCCGGATCTTCAAGGCGTAATCCAGAATCGGAGCTGCACGATGATTCACCGAAATCCTGTCTCCAAAGCGTTGTTGTTCGCGACCGTGGTAATCGCGCTGCAAGGGAGCCATGCACAAGCGGACGTGAAGCTCATCACGCTACCGGCTCGTGAGCGCGTCGAGATTCAACTGGACAATCTCAACACGACGCTCGTTGAAGAGGAGCGGATCGTTCCACTGGCCGAGGGCGTCAACGACGTGGTTTTCGCCTGGGCCAATACGAATATCGACAAAGACAGCATCCAGTTCCGCTGCCTCACTGATCCGGAGAACATCCGGGTGCTCTCGGTTTCCTATCCTCCGGGCGAGAACGCGCTGACATGGCAGGTCAGCTCACCACGTGCCGGATCGGCGCGAGTGCGGATCAGTTACATCATCGGCGGGCTTGATAAAACGTTCATGTATCGCGCGATCGCCTCAAATGATGAGAAGACACTGACATTGTGGCAATACATCCAGTTGCACAACAACTCCAACGAAGCGTTTGGGTTCGCCGGGATGTGGGCGGGATTCGGCGATCGCCTGGAACGCCCGATCGGGATCAACGAGACGAAGCGGCTTCTGTCAGCTAAATTCACCGACGTCCTGGTGAAAAAAACCTACACGGCCGACCTCGCCTCACATGGTTATCTGGATGCCGCGAAGAAACAGCTTCGCATCCCGATGCACTACGTTCTCATCAACGATGAGGAGCACGGCTTGGGCAAGTTCCCGTTGATGCCCGGTAAGGCACGGATTTTCCAGGACGATGGACACGGCACGGTTGCGTTTCTCGGCGAAGATTGGGCTTCTTTCACGCCGCGTGATGACGAAGTGTCGCTGTATCTGGGCGTGGCGAAGGACATCGTCGTGAAGCGCACGATCGATCGCCGGACGAAGAAGCGCGTTCTTGGCCAGCTCTACGACTACGACATCATCGTGAAGTACGAGATCGAGAATTTCAAAGATCAATCTGTGGTGCTGGACCTGGCTGAGTCCATGCCGGCCCTTCGAGCGGAGATACTTGGCAACACGGGTCGGCACGTCGAGTGGACCTTTGGCACACAAGGCACACTGAAGCAAATTGATCGGGACAAGTCAACAGCCGATCGACCTGTGTTCCATGTCACTTTACCGCCGCGTGGAGACGACCAAAAGGCCGTCAAGCAAGTCCACACGCTTCATGTGATTATCAAGAACGAATGGTGAGATCACAGGCCGCTGGTTGCTCGTTTCATCGCAACGATTTGACGGAAGTTCAAGGATTCTACAGATGATATTACTTCACAAGCACAATCTTCACGCGATTCTCTTGGCGCTCGGTTTGCCGGTTGCCGCTGCCTACGCCGACAACGTCGATGTCTCGACGATTCCGCAGCGAGACACGGTGCAACTGACGATCTACAACAGTGAAGATTTAACGCTGGTGCGCGAGACGCGCCATATCACGTTTTCCAAAGGCGATAATCCGCTTCAATTCTCGTGGGCGAACACACTGATTGATCCGACGAGCGTCGATCTTCGATTTCAAACCCATGCTCAGGAGTTGGATATCCTCGACACGACCTTCCCGCACGACAAGCCGCAGATGTTGTATTGGAACGTGAAGAGTGATTTCAGCGGCAGCGCGGTCGTGGAAATCAGCTACTTCACAAGCGGCATCACGTGGGCGGCGGACTATGTGTGTGTTGCTGACACCGCTGAAGAACGGATGTCGTTCGACGGTTTCGTGCGAATCACCAATAACTCCGGCGAAGACTATGAAAACGCGCAAGTGCGACTTGTCGTGGGCCAGATCAATCTCGTCGAGAGAATTGCGGACCTTGCGCGCCGCGGTTTGGTGTCACAAGACGCTTCTGAGCAGCTACGTTTGGGCGCTCGGGTTCGCAAGCTGGAGAAGCGAGCAAGAGGTTACGCCTACGCCGATATGGCTTCGGAAATGGATGCGGCGGCTCGCGCACCCAAGGCGATCGTGAAGGAAGGCCTTTCGGAGTATTTCATTTTTACGATCGAGGGCACCGAAACGATCGCGCATACATGGTCCAAGCGCCTGCGATTGTTCCAAGGCGCGAGCGTGCCGTTCCAGATCAAGTACCGATACCGCCCTGCCGAGTACGGCGATCAGCTTGTGCGGTTGTACATTCTTCGCAACGACGAGGCGAGCAGTCTCGGCGAGACGCCGTTACCTGATGGGGTCGTTCGGCTCTTTCGTGATAACGGCCGGGACGGGTTGTCGTTCTTAACGGCTTACAGCTCAAAGTACGTTCCAATCGGACAGGAGATTGAGCTGAACCTTGGACCCGATCCGCAGGTGATTCACGAACGGCTCCGCTTGCGAAATTGGCGCGACGACTTTTGGTTTCGTAGCAGGAAGGGAAAGACCTACTTCAGTCCGACCAAAGGGCATCAGATCCGCCAGGACTTCCCCGTTGCCGGTTGGGACGACCACGAACAGCGTGTCGAGCGCATCCGCAACTACCGTGACAAACCGATTGAGGTTGAGATTCGGCTGAGCTTTCAAGGGCATGTCGTCTTCACCAGTGAACTGGATCCGAAACTACACGACTATCGCAGCCCGCAGTTCTCCGCGCAGATCAAGCCCGCTGAGCGCAAGGACCTCAGTTACGAGGTCACCTATCACCAGGGCATCAACCGCAAGCAGGACGCCGTGACACTGAAAAAGCCGGACTGAGCCATCTCCAGACTCGCCCTCCTCAGCCACAAGCGAAGCTCGCCTCAGCGCCGCCGCAGTTCAAACACCGCAGCGGCCGCGTAATGGCGTATATTGGGACCGACCACACGTTGGCACTTGGCTACAGGAGGTGCATCGATGTCCCAGGCTTGTCCCTCATCCTTACACGCTCATCGGCGGCGGTTGACCGCTTGCTGGGCGCTCGTGGCGATCGGCTGCATGAGCACTGCGATCACGGCTCAGGAGGCCCCGGTCGCGGCGGGAAGCTTGTCCTCACTATTCGAATCGAGGCTGCTCGATGCGAGCATTCCCGACCCGGCGTCAGTCATCGGGCACCCGATCGGCGCGACGGCGGTTCGGTACGAGCCGCTCGTGCGGTACCTGCGCGCCTTGGCCGAAGCTTCGGATCGCGTGACGATGCACCCGTACGCTGACTCGCACGAGAAGCGCACGCTGTACTACCTGACGATCACGAGCCCGGCGAATCATGCCAGGCTCGACCAGATCAGGAAGAACAACGCCAAGCTCGCCGACCCCCGGAAGCTCAAGAACACCGGCGAGGGGGACGAAATCGTCAAGACGATGCCCGCGGTGGCGTGGTTGGCGTACAACATCCACGGTGATGAGCTGTCGAGCACGGATGCGGCCATGACCGTGGCCTATCTGCTCGCGGCGGGAACGGACGCCGAGACGCGCGCCTTGCTCGACCAACTCGTGATCCACATCGATCCGTTGATGAACCCGGACGGGCGGGAGCGGTATCTCGCCCAGTTACAAACGCTCCAGGGGAAGGTTCCCAACACCGACTACCAAGCGATGCAACATGGAGGACTGTGGTCGGCCGGCCGGGGCAATCACTATCTCTTTGACCTCAACCGCGACTGGTTGATGCAGGTGCATCCGGAAACCCGGGGCCGCGCCGCCGTCATCCGATCATGGAATCCTCATTTGGTCGTGGATTCGCACGAGATGGGGAGTTTGGATACGTATTTGTTTGATCCGCCTCGTGAACCGCTGAACATCGATATCTCTAAAAGCAGTTTGGCGTGGCGTTTGCGATTCTCAGCCGACCAGGCAGCGGCGTTCGATCGTCACGGCTGGAGCTATTACACCAGGGAGTGGTACGAAGAGTGGTACCCCGGATACACAAACGCATGGGCGGGGCTGCGCGGCGCTGTGGGACTGCTCTATGAACAGGCAGGCGTAAACGCGGCGGCCATCAAGCAACCGGCCGGTCAAATCCTCACCTACGCTGACGCGGTGCATCACCACGTGGTCAGCAGCTTGGCGAATCTCGAAACGCTGCGCGCCAATCGGCAGGAGATCCTGCGCGACTACCTTGCGGATTTCCGTTGGGCCGTCTCGGACGACGCGCCGGGTCCAGGAGCGTTTCTCGTTCCGCCGATGAACGATACGGCCAAGCGCAACCGGTTCCTTGATCTGCTGGATCGCCAAGGCATCGAATATCGAATCTCACCCAAGGATTTCGTGGCTGAAGATGTGACGGATGTCTGGGGTGAAACCGTCCAGTCGCGCAGTTTCCCCTCTGGCACGATCGTCGTCTCGTCGAAACAGCCGAGCCGAAGATTGGTCAATGCAGCGCTTGGTTTCGATCCGCATATGAGCGATGACTTTCTGAAGGAGGAACGGACGGAGCTTGAGAATCGCCGGGGCAGTCGGCTGTACGACGTGACCGGTTGGAATATCCCAATGGCATATGGGCTCGAAGCGTATTGGGTCCAACGAATTGTCCGCGAAAGGGGCATGAATGGCGCGCCGGCGCCTGACGCTCGATTGCCCGGCGAGCAGCGCGGCGCGTATGGCTATTTGATCGATGGTCAATCGTCGGATCTGTACGGTTCGATCGTGCAGCTCCTTGGTTCGGATTGTAAGTTGCGCGTGGCCTCGAAGCCGTTTGCGGTTGGGCGTCGACAGTACGATCGCGGGACTGTTCTTCTGCGTGGCCACGAGAATCCCGAAAACCTCCACGGTTTGCTCAACGAAATCGCAGCACGCTTCGACGTCATCATTCGGCCGGTCGATACGGCGCTCAGTGAGGCCGGCCCGGACTTGGGTGGTCAACGCTTCCATTTGTTGGAGCAGCCGCGGGTGGCGATCGCCTCCCAGTGGCCGATCTCGACGACATCATTCGGCTCGACGTGGTTTCTTCTTGATGCGCGAACCGGTCTGCGGGTCTCGCCGATCAACATCCAGAGCCTGGGGGGGATCGACCTGCGGAACTACAACGTGCTGGTGCTGCCTAATGTTTGGGGGTCAAGCGCGCTACGAGCCGTCTTGAACGAATCGACGATTGCGAAGATCGAGGCGTGGATTAAGAGCGGCGGCACGCTGATTGCGATGGGTGGCTCTGCGTCGTTCCTGGCGAGTGAAGAGATTGGTTTGTCATCCGTACGTCTCAGACGAAATGTCCTCGGTGAACTGGACGTCTATGCGGAAGCGGTGAATAGAGAGCGCAGCGCCCACGCGATTCAGATCGATCTCGATGAGGTATGGGGTGACAAGGAACCCAACGATGCCGAGTCACCCGACGCCAAGGGAGATGATAAAGAGCACGAACGATCGCCCTCGAAAAAGGATGATGATCTGAAGCGCCTCGACGAGTGGCAACGCATCTTCTCGCCCCGGGGGACGATCATGGCGTCTGAGTTGGATCCTCAGCACTGGCTGTGCTTCGGTCTCGGCGAACGGCTGCCGGTACTGATATCAGGGCAATTTGCGTATATGTCCAAGCATCCGGTCGCTACGCCCGTTCGGCTGACGGACCGGGCGCACTTGCGCCTCAGCGGTCTGCTCTGGCCGGAGGCGCGGCAGCGGTCCGCGGACACCGCCTATGCGACTGTCGAACGACTCGGGAATGGCCAGGTCATTCTCTTTGCCGCCGATCCGTTCTTTCGAGGCTACTACGAGGGCAGTGGACGATTGCTGCTGAACGCGGTCATACTTGGACCGGGAATGGGCGCTTCGCAGCCGAATCCCTGGTAGGGTCGGCCGTCCGCTCCTGATCGTCGTCACAGAATAATCCTCTACTATCAGGGGTTCACGTTCGCAGACGAACTCGTGTTGGAGATGATTGTGATGAGCTGGAAATCTGGGCTAATAGGATTGATGTTGCTGGCGATGCAAGCGCCGATTGCCGCTCAACCGCAAGCACGAGGGATTCTCGGCCAACCAGCCCCGAGTTGGGACGTCGCGCAATGGGCGAATCTGCCGCCCAATAGCAAGTCGCTGGACATCACGGATTTCTCAGGCAAGGTTCTGTATCTGTACTGCTTTCAGTCGTGGTGCCCGGGGTGCAGACAATACGGATTCCCGACGCTCGTTGATTTGGTTGATCGATACGAGGGTGCGGATGATGTTGCGTTCGTTGCGGTGCAGACTGTCTTTGAGGGATACCAAATAAACACCGCGCAGGCTGGGTGGAGAATGGCGCAGGAGTTCGGACTGGAGATTCCCATAGGGCACGATGGGAGCAACGGCAGGCGATCCACTTTGATGCGGCGCTACCGGACCGGCGGAACGCCGTGGGCGATTATTATCGACCAGCAGGGGACGGTGCGGTTCAACGGCTTTCACATCACACCGGACGCCGCCGCCGAATTGATCGACCAGTTGCGCGACGAATCGCTGATCGCGTCGGCGCCGATCAAGACGCTTCCTCCATCACGCGGCGGACAGGATCGTGTAGGCACGCGTTTCCCGAAGCTTGAGTTCGACCGTGAGCTGCCTGCACAGACCGAGGATAGTGATCCAAAGCAAGTCAAGGCGACGTTGTATCGATGGTGGACGAACACGTGCCCGTACTGTCAAGCTAGTCTGCCCGCCATTGAGAAGCTGCGACAGGAATACGGGCCGAAGGGATTGCGCGTCGTCGGCGTCTATCACCCCAAGCCTCAGCGCAAGGTCGATGATGAAGCGGTGCTGGCGATGGCGCAGCGCTTCGGCTACAAGGGCGAACTCGCAATCGACGCAGATTGGTCCCAGCTACGCAAGGCCTATCTTTCATCCGGACGGCGACGGGCGACGAGCGTCACCTTCCTGGTTGACAAAGACGGCGTGACCCGGTTCCTCCATCCCGGACCGGTCCTGTTCCCATCTGAAGATCCGCAGTATGAAACCGAGAACGATGACTACCAACTGTTGAAACAAGCGATCGAGGCACTGCTTCGGTCGGACGAGTCCGTCGCGAGGCGGAGTACTGAGAAACCCAAAAAGGAATGAATGATGAAGATTCGAGTTGTATTGATGTCGCTGCTCGCGGTGGCGACGGTTGCCGGCCTCACCGCGTTTTCGCCGGTGGATCCTCAGGCCACCAACACGCAGGTCACTAATACGCAGGCGACTGAAACCTACAAGGTTGATCCGGTCCACACCACCGCGATCTTCCGGATCAAGCACCTCGGCGTAACGTACTTCTATGGTCGATTCAACGAGACCACTGGTTCGTTCACGCTCAATACCGAAAATCCTTCCGAGATGTCGTTCGATGTCCAGATCAAGACCCAGAGCGTGGATACGAACTCCGCCCGTCGAAACAACCATCTCAAGAGTCCGGATTTCTTCAACGCAAAGGAGTTTCCCACGATCTCCTTCAAGAGCAAGTCCGTTCAGAGCAGCGGCGAGAATATGTACACGGTCTCAGGCGACATGACACTCCACGGCGTCACGAAGCCCATCACAGTTCAGATGGAATTCGTTGGCCAGGGCGATAAAGGTCCGCGATTCGGGTACCGGGCCGGCTTCGACGTAACGTTCACCATCAAGCGCAGCGACTTCGGCATGAACTACATGCAGGGAATGCTGGGTGACGAAGTGACGATCATGGTCGGCCTGGAAGGTGCTCGCCAGTAATCTACGGCGAGCTGAGGCGATGAGGATCGAAATCACGGTCAACTCTTGGCCGGGCGGGTGCGCATGCTAGACACGATCGTGCTCCCTGTTGTGGCGCCGATGCTCGTTTGTGGGGCGGTTTTGATTATTGCATGGCGGTTGAGGGATCGCGGTCGCTTGATCCGCGCGACCGCGCTCGGGTTGGGGTACCTGTCATGTCATATAATCGTTGACGGATGGCCGGCCTTTCCACCTCATGAAACTTGGCAATGGCTGTTTGCGCTCGTCGTCGGGGCGATGGTGATCGGCGGCATTGATGCAGTCGGCCGCCGGCCCTTGATTCTGCGCGTGATCGGCGCGGCGGTCCTTGCGGGCATGAGCGGCTGGTTGATCGTCCTTGCCAACCAGGAGCATTTGTGGATTCACCGAACAACAGTGGCTGCATTGCTCTTGTTGTGGTTGGTTGCGATGCAGCCGATCACCAGTCGGAGCCGTGGTGCTTCGGTGTCGATGCCGCTTTGTGTCGCGTTTGTCGGCGTGAGTCTCGTCCTTGTATTGTCCGGCAACGCCAAGTTGGCACAATTGGCGGGAGGCGCAGCGGCGTGCCTCGGTGCGGCAACGCTTGTGGGATGGTGGCGGGCCGAGGCTGGACTTGGTTGCGAGTCGATCGCCGTGGCCGGCGTTCTCACGATAGGTCTGGCGTACAGCGGGTATTCGCTCTCGTTTAGCGGTGTCCCGGCCTGGGCCTATCTGGTCGCCGTCGCCGCTGGATTGGCGGTGTGGGTTGGAGCGCTTCCGCAATCACGGAAATCCGGCGGATGGAAGGCGGTTACGCTCACGACGTTGATCACCCTCGCGATCAGCAGCGTCGCCGTGGTTCGTGCTTACATCGCTTGGCGAGCGGATTCGGCCAACGATCCGTATTTTTAGCGCACGTCTAGATGTGAAGCGTTGCCCCGTGTTCTCTATCGATACGGCACTTCGTCTTCAAAGCCCGCTTGGATACTTTGATCTTGCGGCTTGGGCCTGATCTGATCGTTGCGCTTGAGGATCCGCGCGCATGTGTTCCAGCGAAGGATCGCGTCGTCGTTATCCGACGGGCTGATCGCTTCGGACTTCTCGTAGGATTCCATGGCCTTGCGGAACCACTCATAGGCGGCATACCCCGGCGCGCCGCGTTCGAGCTGAGCCTTCGCCCAGCGCTCGCAAATTACGCCGGCGTAATACGTCCGCTCGTATTCGTCTTTGAGGCGAGGCAGAACCTCCTGAGCGTGATGCACCGCGACCCGCATCTGGCGGCTGAATTGGTCAGTGAGTGTCAGCAGCAGCAACACGATCGCTTCCTGGTTTTGTGAGTCGACGCGGAGCACGTCACGACAGATGCTCTCAGCGGCGCGCGGCTCGTTCAGCAGACGATAGCGCTCGGCCTTGGCGATCGCAGCCGGTATCGCTTCCCTGGAGATGGGCTTGAGCTCGGGCACGATTCTGCCTCCAGCATACCTTCGCTGACGAAAACGTGGTAGAGGCCGCTAGAGTCGGACCAAAATAAGCCCGGCTGCCGCCGTCCCGGCCAATGCAGCGCTGTAGCAGCAAATCATCAGGGCCACCCCCGCCCAGCGCATCCCAAAGTCCATCAGGACGTGGCGGATTCGGTGCGCACAGTGGAATGACGACAGGAAAATGATTCCAAACAGCGCGAGGCGGACCGGCCAGAACGTGACGAGGCTGACCATTCGATCACGTTGCGATTCAACGTCCTCGCCCATCATGAAAGGCAGCACAAAGCCGGTCACGAAGATCATCACCGGTAGGAACAGCGCCGCCATCACGCCGCCCGCCGAAAACAGCGACCACCAGAATGCCTCATTGGTTTTCGTCAGATGGCTCACAGCCGAAACAATCCTCGCTCGATGTGGGGCGTTCTGGGCGCCTTGCCTAGCGCAGCGTTGCCCAAAGAATGAAACCCGATACGACCAGCCAAGGGGCGTAGCCCGTGGCGATTGCGATCACTATGTTTGGAACCTTGTCCTCGCCGATGCGCATCGGCATGACCAAAGGCGTCAGATTGAACCACGTGATGGAATGCCAGGCCGCGGCGATCAGCGCGATCGTGTGCAGCCCGATCGACACCGGATGCTTCGCGATGCTCAGCAGCGACTGGAAACTCTCGGTATCACCTTTGCCGAGTTGATACAGCCACCACAACATGAACACAAGATAGCTGCCAATACACACGCTCGTTAGTTCGCGCAGCATGAACAAGCGGTATGCGTGTGTTCTGAGGAACCAATCTTTGGGGTACGGTCGTACAAGCGGTCTTCTCATCGCTTGCCCCAGGGTAGAAGCAGGCGCTTGTACCAATCTTTGGTGACGGCCACCTTGGCCTGTTGTATCGCCCCGGCTGGATCGACGTTCTTGGGGCACACCTCGGTGCATTCGCCAACCAAGGCGCATCCCCAAACGCCTTCTTCGGCGCCAAGGATGTCCTGGCGTTCGGCGGTCCCCTGATCGCGCGAGTCAAGGTTGTACCGGTGCGCCAGCGCGATCGCCGCCGGGCCGAGGAAATCCGGGTCGCCGTCGAGCTCCGGACAGGCTGCGTAACACAACAGGCAGTTGATGCACATCGAGAACTGCTTGTACGCAGCCAATTGAGACGGGGATTGAAGGAGCTCTTCGTCCATCGGGCTTGTGTCGTCACGAATCATCCACGGCTTGACCGACGTCAGTTTGGACATGAAGTCGTCCATGACGATCACGAGATCGCGTTCGACCGGGAAGTTGACCAGCGGCTCAACGCGAATCGCCCTCGGAAAGTAGTCCTTCAGGAACGCGGCGCACGTGAGCTTCGGGTCGCCGTTGATCATCATCCCGCAGCTACCGCACACGCCCATGCGGCAGCTCCATCGATACGACAAGGTTCCGTCAACGTGGTCCTTGATCCAGTTGAGCGCATCGAGAATGACCCAGTGCTCGTGGTAGGGCACGTCGTAGCTTTGGAACGTCGACCGCTCGTCCTCATCGGGCCGGTATCGAAAGACGTCGAGGGTGATTGTCTGTTCAGGCATAGGCTCGCAGCTCGGGGCTTCGTCGTTTGGTGGAGTTCACGCCGATGGTGGTTCGTTCTTACTCGCCGGCGGTCTCCACAGGCTTGGCGCCGTACACACGTTCCGCCGGCGGCCACTTGGTAATCACGACGTCAAGATACTCGATCCGCGGCGGCCCCCCATCGGTTCGATACGCCATCGAATGCTTGAGGAAATTCGGATCGTCGCGGTCGGGGAAGTCGGTCCGCTGATGCGATCCGCGCGATTCCGTGCGGGCCAACGCTGAATGGGCGACGGCGTGCGCAATATCGATCATGTTCTCCAATTCCAACGCCGCGATGAGTTCCGTGTTGAAACAGTTGCTGCGGTCGTCGAGCTGAATATTCCGGAGGCGCCCGCGCACTTC
>JACZXL010000271.1 GCA_022571635.1 Planctomycetota bacterium | reverse complement strand
CGGTTGATGTGAACATCCAGAACGCTCAGGAAAATGCGGATGACCGTGGCGGGTCCGCCGACGGCCTCGTGGTGATCAACGGTTTCGATCGCGCTGATCTTCCCATCAGCGGGGCAGAGCATGATTCGCGCGTCGTCGCTCGACGAGATGCGCCGGATCGGGTCGCGGAAGAACCACAGCACGCTCAGCCAGACCACAGCGACAGGGATCAGCCCCCACCACCACCCAAGCCACAGCAGGACCATGGCGGCCAGCGCCGCGACCGCGGTTGCCGACAGCCATTCACGAACGCCGTAGCGGGTCAGGACCATGGTCAAGTGGATTCGTCAGCGCTATCAAAAGAGCCCCGGACATTTGCCCAGGGCTTGGAACGTATACGGATGCGCCGGGCAGCTTGGAAGCTTACTCGGAGGCTTTGCCGACGAACAGCCCCACGAGCCCCAGAACAACGGTGAGGCCGAGCAGCCCGCCGAACCAGAGCCACAGGCTTTGGGCAAAGGACTGCGCCAGGGCGGGCGAGGCGCCGGTGACGCCGACGATGGCGATGATGGCCACACACACCAGGGCCGCCAAGGCCCCGAGCAACAAACCCGCGCCCAGCCCGGACCCGCCCCCGTCGTAGGCCTCGATCACCACCGGCATGCTGGTCATCCCAGTTGGTTCGGCGGCGACCGCGTCGCCGGGACTCTCGGTGCCGGCTGCTTCGAACAGCCCTGAGGCGTGGGCGGGAATCTCCACGTTCTCGTCGCCGGCATAGACCTCCTCGAGCAACTCGGCGCCGAGTGACGTCTCATCTGATTCGCGGGTGAGGTCCAACAGGCCGCTGCCGGAGCCCACGGCATCCAGGCTCAGCTCTTCCTCGACCGCCTCGCCGGCGCGGGTTCCTTCCGCTGCATCCTCACCCGCGTGATCGGTATCGAAGACGGAGACCCCCGTGCCCTCACGCGAGTCCGTCAGGCCCAACGACGACGCTTCGCTCTCCAGGGCCAGCCCCGACGACCCAGCACTTTCCTCGAGGTCCAGATGGACCTCCGAAGCATCGTCGTCGATGCTGGCCAGCAGGTCGATCTGCTCGACCTTGAACATCAGCTTGTCGCGGTCACGAAACTCCTGGATCTGGCCGCTGGCCACCATTGCCTTGAGCTCGTCTTCGGTCTTGTCGAGCTTCTGGCAGACTTCCTCTAGCGTGTAAAACATCTTGGCCATGAACAAGGTCCTCCAGGCGTGATCGGTCCATCAAATTCAGCTGGAAGCTGGCAGGCCCCCGCCAGCCTGACGGCCCCGCTAGGCTCTAAGACCAGCCTCTGTCTGTGTACCGAGAACTCTACGCTAGCGATTCAGAGCGGTTCCAACAAGCCCCCGCCGGCCAACAAACAGTCCGGCCTCAAGGCTCGACCCGCGAGCCGGGCCTGCATGGCCCGGCTCGTTCAGACCTTGAACACGAGTAACCACGACCATACGCCGCGGCTCCGTCGCCTTCCCTTGATGCCTCGATGCCTTGATGCCTTGATGCCTTCTTCCTCCAGCTTCAATACGTCCGCACGGTGACGCTCCAGTCGCCGCGGTCGAGGTTGATGATCATGTAGCGCAGGGCGTCGGCGGCGTGGTCGTGGCCGTCCTTCACCGGCGTCTCCGCTTCCGGTTTGTCCGGCGGATAGTGGTACATGGTCAGCGCCTCAATGAGCGTGTTACAGCGGGAGTGAATGCGCAAGCCGACCGCACCGTCAGCCCGTTGTAGCCGCCGGCGAACCGCCTTGACCCCCGTCTCGATCCCGACGCACCGAGCTCGGACGGCATAGCCGGCTCGCCGCCACAGGGTGATCGTGCTCGTGCCGGTGTGTTCGTTGCGCTGATGACCAGCCGGGTCGGCGCCGATCCAATCCGGCTTCGGCCATGCCCGCTGCTTGGCCTGCGCGATGATCTGCTCAGTCGTGTGCTCGCGCACAACGAGCTCGTCCACGATGTGCAGCACGTCGCGATCATCGACAAAGGCCCAGAGCAGGACGGTGGGCGAGCGGTAGCCGAAGTCGATGCCCCCGATCCATGTGTAGCGGTCGCTTCGGTTTGCGGCCGTGACGGTTGGGGCGATGTCGAAATCGCTGACATGAACTTTGGGCGCGAACTGGGGGTAGACTGAATCCGAACGGCTCGGCCGCCGGCAGAGCATCTCCGACTGCCACGTTTCCGCGCCAACTCGACCGAGCTGCTGAATGGCATCGTCGATCTCGATGAAGCCGCGGGCGTGTTTCGCCTCGCCTTGACAATCCTGCCACAGCGGACAGGCGGCGCATGATCGCTGCGGTTCGCACCGGCGCAGCACGTCCAGGACGCTCCAGCGGAACACCCGCCGATTCGTGGCCGACGAGTCCCGCACCAGGCGCTGCATGAGCCCGAACGGACGGTGCATGGTGCTCAGCGCCTCGATCGAGGCGGGCACGTAGACCTCGCCGCATTGGCCCGAGCGCGTCACGAGCTGCGCCGCTTCCCAAATCTCCACCTCAAACAGCTCCACCTCATCGCAACGAACCTTGTGTACGCGCTGACCCCTGACCGCAGTCTGCGATTGGGCCAGGACCTCGACCCGCGAGCCGTTGCGCAACTGAACAGCGTGGCCGGTGAACTTGCCGTCGATGAGGTCCGCGAAGAGGTCGGACTCCAGCAGCCGCCTCAGGTAGCGATACATCTTCGACGACTGGTCGAACGATCCGCCGAGGATTCGGATTTCGATGCCTGGCTTGAACAACATATCCAGGAGGGTGGCGATCGCGCCGAGCTGCGTCTTGCCCCCGCCGCGGTTGGCCCACACCACGCAGTCGCGCGGTTGGCGGTCTTCGAAGTACGCGTGCTCGAGATACGCAAACGGCGCGGAATGTCCGGTCACGATCGGCCGCCGCGGAATGTCAAATCCCAGGACGATGCGGATATAAGCGTGCAACTGTTTCGGCGACCGTGGGGCAATCAATCGGACGGCTCGGCGAACGGCGAGCGCGTCGCGGTGGCTGACCGATTGCTTGTGATCGGCGCCGTTGGCTTGGTGCGCCGGTTTCACGGCGCGTCCTCTTCGCCGAGTCGCTCGAGCGCGTCCAAAATGGCGCGCTCATCCGGGGCGGGCGGCGGCGGATCGCTACTGCCCGTGCTTGGCGGACCGAACACCCCGAGATCTGCGCGGAGCAGATCGACACACGCTTTGCGAGAAAGCTCGCCCTTCTCCTTGTCCGTGGCAATCTCGATGAGTCGAACCGCCGCCGCCGCGCGGTACCCGCTCAGCAGCATCTGGGCCCGTGTGTCGGCGAGCCTGGCCAACCCCTCAAGCGTGCGTGCGTTGGCCGGGTCCACCGCCCAGGCGGCAAGTTCCGCCAGACTCATCCCGACCTGTGCCGCGATCTCAGCCGGTCTGAGCGTGCCCTCAAGCAACTGCTCAACGAGAAACTCGGTCATCGCATTGGTGTTTCGTCGCGGACGACGCGAAACGGTCATGGATGCTCTCCGTGACGGCCCACAGTGGGTACGTGTTCACACAAAGACGGACGATCGTCAGCGGCTAGGGGTGACTGGCGGTTGAGCCCAGTTCGAGCAACGCGACCAGCGCTTCACTTCGATCGCGTGCGACAGCTTTGAGTCGATCAAACAGCCGGTCGCGCTGCGGTGCGGTGAGGAAAAAGGTCACTGCCTGCGGCATCGAAGCGAGGTCCGGCGGCGGCAAGGGCGACGGCGGCGCTAGCGTGGTCTCGATCAGCTTGCGAATGCGCTGAACGTCCTCCGGTAGCTTCGCGGCGAGTTCCTTCAGATCGCAGAGCGTGGCGACGCGCTTGAGCAACGCGCCGCGGCGATACGGATCATCCTCGCCGCACAGTCGATTCAACGTCAGCAGCAGCAGATCGGTTTGGCCGTCATCGACGTCCCATATCTCGCAGCACGCCTCCGTCCTCCCAAGCTGATGCAATGCCTTGGCGCGGTGATGGCCGTCGAGGATTTGATATCTCCCGGCATGCTGCGGATGAGGACGGATGATCAGCGGCGGGTACTTGCCGTTGTCGCGGATATGGGCGACGAGCTTTGCGAGCAAGTCCTCGCCCATTCGATTGGCGTTGTCGGGATGATCGTCGAGCAGGTCAAGTGCAATGGTCGGCATGGTGGGGAGCTCACGTGCATTGGGGTGTTGTCAAACGCCCTCGCTCCCGCCGTGATTGTTGTCATTGCCGCTGTGGGTTCGGAGACCTCAGGTTGGTCCGTGGTGATACAGGTAATACACAGGTTGACTGAGCAGCCGGTCTCGGGCGGCAGTCAGAAGTTCCGGCAGTGACATCGCCGCGATACGCTCTTTGGTGGTTCTAAACGCTGCGCGGTGCCAACGTCGAAGCTCCGACTCGATCCATCGTCGATCGTCTGCACTTTTGGTTTCAAGAGCAGCAAGTACGAGGCGAAGCGAAGCAAGTGAGCCCGGGCTGATGTCAAGCCGGTCGAAGGCGTCGAGCAGTCGGGCGTACTCCGGTCGCGGCGGCCGGTCGTAGCGGACCATCCCCGCGCGTTCGAAGAAGGGATGGACGCGCCCCATCGCGGCCAGCGCTTCGGTGTACGCTGTTTCAGGGTCGTCAAGGGCGTGTCGAACCAGCCGCACGGCCAGACCGATCCCTCGCCATTGGGGACGGATGACGACTCGGCTGATCGTGCGGACTTCGCGGTTCACCATCGCCGCCGCGGCGAGCACGCCCATTCCCCGGTATCGATCGCTCGTCGCGCGGTCTCGAAGCTGACAACCCAATGATGGCAGACTGCGGATCAGCACGCCGACGATCGTTGTCTCGTCGGGGCGACCAACGAACCGGCCGACGACTGTCGGCGCGCGATGAACCATCCGGTACACGGCGGTCACCGCGCCGGGTCGGCCTGACTTGTAATGAAACGAGGCGAGTTGCTGGTAATCGCCGCGTCCGCCGCGTTCGATACGCAGCTCGTCGATCAGCGCGGCCCCGGGCAGACGCTCGAACCGCTCGGTCAGCGACTGAGGCTTGTCCT
>JACZXL010000270.1 GCA_022571635.1 Planctomycetota bacterium | reverse complement strand
AGTTCAAAAGCTACGCCAAGCAGATCGTCGCCAATGCCAAGGCGCTGGCCGAGACGTTGATGAGCTGCGGCCACCACTTGCTCTCCAACGGCACGGACAATCATTTGATGTTGATGGACCTGCGCAAATTCGATCCGGAATTGACGGGCAAACAAGCGGCGTTATGGCTCGAATCGGCGGGCATTATCGTCAACAAGAACACGGTCGCCCAGGAAGAGCGCTCGCCGTTTCAGACGAGCGGCATACGGCTCGGTTCGCCGGCGGCCACCACGCGCGGATTGAAGGAGAACGACATGCGCCGGGTCGGGACGTTCATCGATCGCGTACTCAAAGCCAAGGGCGACGAAGCGGTGATCAACGAAGTTCGCGAAGAAGTGCGCGAGCTCTGCGCACAGTTTCCGTTGCCGCATTAACACAACCATTTAGCCCCCGGTGAATACACCGGGGGCAAACCGCGCCCGAGCGGCGATGCGCGGTTGGATCCGCAGATACACGCTGAAGTACGAACGCCTCTTTCGGCAAACAGAGGGGTTGTTGATATGCCAGCGCTCATCGCCCCCGGTGTATTCACCGGGGGCTAAATGGATCGGATATGATCGGCGTCATGGCAAACACGCTGGCCATCATGCTTACGATGACGACGTACGGCACTTGGCTTCGCGGCGATCAACGCGGATGGGTCGATGATGGACGGATTCTCCCGCCCAATCCGATTCTCAAAGATGATGATCGTAAGCGCATGAAGCACTCTGTTTATCTCTTCGAACGGAGCCGGTTGCTCGATGTGGGTGAATTCATCGGCAAGTCGTTGTGCGAACGACTCAACCTTCGGATTCTGGCGCTGACGGTACAAACGTGGCACGTTCATCTGCTGTTCGGAACCACCGTGCACGCCATCGCAGAGATCGCAAAGTGTGCGAAGGACTCCGTGCGATGGGGAATCCGACCCAAGCGACCGATTTGGTCTGATGGTTACGACAAGCGATACTGTTTTGACGAGTCATCGGTGTGGAATCGGATGCGATACGTTGAACGACATAACGTGGAACAAGATTGGCCGGCCAAGCCTTGGCCATTCCTCGAAACACCATCATTTAGCCCCCGGTGAATACACCGGGGGCACGCTGCGCCCGAGTGGCGATGCGTGGCCGGATCCACAGATACACCGCCGAAGTACGGACGCCTCTTTCGGCGAAACGGATCGCTTGGCATTGCCGCGCCGCTCGCCCCCGGTGTATTCACCGGGGGCAAACCGCGCCCAAGCGGCGATGCGTGGCGGGACACACAGATATTTCGTTGAAATGCGGACGGGGTTTTCGGAGTGCGGGGGCGTTTGACATGCCGCGCTCTTCGCCCCCGGTGTATTCACCGGGGGCTAAATGGTCATTTGCCCACCGCCACTTGCCGCAATCCTTCGTACACTGCGGCGCACACCGCCGTTGCGAGGTTCAGGCTCCGCGCGGCTGGATCATCCACCATTGGGAGGGTAATGCGATGGTCCTCACCGAAGGTTGACGTCACCCACTCGTGAACGTCCGGGGGCGCGCCGGCCGTCTCCTTGCCAAACAGCAGATAATCGCCCATCTCAAATGCCGCCTCCCAGTGCGGTCGGCTCGTCTTGGTCGTATACAACCAGACGCGCTGCGGCTGCTCGGCGTCGAGGAACGTCGACCAACTTTCGTGTTCCCGGCAATCGACCAAATGCCAGTAATCCAGCCCGGCTCGGCGGCGGGCCTTGAGCGACATATCGAACCCGATGGGGTGGACGATGTGCAGCCGACACCCCGTGGCGGCGGCGGTCCGACCGATGTTGCCGGTATTGTTGGGAATCTCCGGGTTCAGCAGTACGATATGAAACGGCGGCTGCGGCATACGATCCAGTCTAGCCGGACGCTGCTGCAAACGGCATGGGCTTCGGCTATCATGCGGGGCTTGCCGGGGTTTATCCCGATCCAAGATGCCCGCGGCGCCTTCGCGGCGGCGAGGAGAATTCGTGCATGGCCGACTACACGACCGGTGACATTCGCAACCTGGCCCTGGTCGGCGCTGCCGGCGCCGGCAAGACCACGCTGGTCGAGGCGATGCTCCACGAGGCGGGCGTGATCGGCCGGGTCGGTCGCATCGAAGACGGCAACACCGTCTGCGACTACGACGAGTTGGAGAAGGAACTCAAGCAGAGCCTCGATAGCGCGATCGTTCATTTCGATCACGCCGGCGCGCACGTCAATCTCATCGACACCCCCGGCGCATCGGACTTCTTAGGCAAGGCGATCAGCTCGTTGCCCGCGGTCGAGACGGCGATGGTTCTCATCGACGCCGCGGTCGGCATCCACACCGTCACGCGCCGTATCATGAAGATCGCCGAGGAGCGCAAAATCCCGCGTCTCATCGTCATCAATAAGATCGACCACGCCACGGACTTACCCGGTCTCGTCAGCGCTGTTCAGGAAAGCTTCGGGAATGTATGTCAGCCGGTGAACCTGCCCGCGGACGGCGGAACGTCGGTCGTCGATTGCTTCGCCAATGATTCCGGATCAAGCGACCTCGGCGATGTCGCCGGTCACCATACCGCCATCATCGAGCAGGTGGTCGAAATTGACGAAGCGCTGATGGAACAATACCTCGATCAAGGCGAAGTCAGCGCCGATCAGTTGCACGAGCCGTTCCAGAAGGCCATGCGCGAAGGGCATCTGATTCCGATCTGCTTCACGTCGGCGCGTGAGACGGTGGGCGTAAAGCAGTTGATGGACGTTCTCGCCTCGCACTGTCCGAGTCCGACGGAAGGAACTCCCGCCGTATTCACCTACACCGAAAACGGCGAGAAGAAGGAGCATCTCGCCGTGGCCGATGCCTCCAAGCCGCTGGCCGCTCACGTATTCAAAGTCTCATCCGACCCGTTCGTGGGCAAGCTCTGCGTCTTTCGTGTTCATCAAGGCAGCGCCGGGTTGGAGGCGAATCCGTACATCGACGATGCCAAGCGAGGGACGCGTATCGCGCATTTCTTCAAGGTGCAAGGGAAGAACCACGAGGAAACGACGAAGATCATCGCCGGTGACATCGGGGCCGTGGCCAAGATCGAGGAAATCCACTACGACTCGGTGTTGCACGACGGATCCATCGCCAGTGATCTTCGTTTGCGCTCGTTGGTTATGCCCAAGCCGATGTTCGGCCTTTCGATCGAAGGTACGAGCAAGGGCGCTGAGACCAAGATGGGCGAAGCGCTGGGCAAGCTCGCGGCGGAGGATCCCACGCTGGAAATTGAACATGTGCAAGCGACGAACGAAACCGTGCTGCGCGGACTCGGCGAGCAGCACCTTCGCGTCAAGCTGCGCTTGCTCAAGGATCGTTACGGTGTCGAGGTGGCTACGCGCCCGCCGACCGTTCCATATAAGGAAACGATCACCGCCAAGGCCGACGGTCATCATCGCCACAAGAAGCAATCAGGTGGTGCGGGGCAGTTCGGTGAAGTGTATCTGCGAGTCGAGCCTTTGGTCGCTGGGTCCAACGGCGAATTACCCGCCTTGGAGTTCGTGGACGAAACGTTCGGCGGTTCAATCCCCAAGCAGTTCCTACCAGCCATCGAAAAAGGAATCCGCAGAGTGATGAACGAGGGCGCCGTCGCGGGATACCCGATGGGCGGCATCAGAGTGAGTGTGTACGACGGCAAACACCACCCGGTCGATTCAAAAGAAGTTGCATTCATGACGGCGGGCCGAAAGGCGTTTATCGACGCGGTGCAAAAAGCCAAGCCCGTCTTGTTGGAACCGATCGTAACCTTGGAGATCACGGTTCCCATGGATCTGATCGGAGATATTTCGTCGGATATTTCCGGACGGCGCGGGCGCATCCAAGGCACGGACATGCTGCCGGGCAATCTGGCGGTGATCAAGGCTGAGGCGCCGTTGTCGGAGGTGATGAGCTACGCAAGCCAGCTCAAATCCCTCACCGGCGGGGCGGGCTCCTACGCCATGGATTACAGCCACGACGAGCGCACACCACCCAACGTTCAGGCCGACGTCATCAAGAAGTTCAGGCCGCAAGCGGACGAGGACTGATCCAGAAGTACGGGCGGCCCGGCGGCGACAATCCACTTTTGCAAATACATGGCTACCAGCCGATTGCGTACCTTCACGCATCGCGGCGCTATCGGAGCGCGTCTGCGTCGAGAGTCCGTTCAAGGTTGCCCGCACAAAATATCAATATCACAGCTGGTCTTGCCGATTCAAGACATGAGCGTTACCGGCCACGGGCACGCATTGTTATGCTCTTCGCCGCACTCATCACGTTCGTCTTGGCTGCCTGTGTTACGGGAATGATCTGCCTGGGCGCGGCAATCACCTACAAGGGATTCCGCGGGCGGTTGATCGACGCACATTGTCACTGCGGTCGATGCGGCTACGACTTGACCGGACATCGTCACAGGACAGCCCGCTGCCCAGAGTGCGGCTCGAATCTAGGCTTACCCGGCATGATGCGCCGCAGCATACGACGACCGCAAAAGCGACTGATCAGTTTCGGCTTGTCCTTGATTATCTTCAACGTCGGTGGGCTCACCGGCTTTTGGAAAATCGGCCAGCTGCGATCGGCCAGTGCGAACCCGACCGCTGCGCCCGGTCTCGGGACCGGAGGTTGGGAGGCCATTAGTATGCCGCCCACCGATCAATGGGCCGACCTCGATCCCGGTCCGGATGGCGAGGCTGATGTCGGCAAGTCATCGGCCCAGTCGAACGACTCAACCCATCAGTTGAAGCGCATCGACTTGCAATTCGTTGATGCGACCATCCAACTACCGCCGCTTCGCCGAGACTCGGCCGTTTCGGTGACGTCCGCGATGTCGGGGTTTGATCGGCCTGTTTGGTCCGGTCTCCAGAATACGCGCTTCCTGATCCCCGCATTATCCAACAACGCTGTGCATCTTGAGCCGGGCTTATTCAGGTCGCCGCTTCGTCCTGTTGATCTGACCGGTCCACGATTTGAGTCACTGCACGAAGTTCCGTCAATGAACATCGACATGTTCGGCTCTATTG
>JACZXL010000269.1 GCA_022571635.1 Planctomycetota bacterium | reverse complement strand
TTCGCCGACAAGACCATGCGGCTGCACGCGCTGAATATGATCACCTTCGTTCGTCGGCAAGTTGACGCCTCCGAAGCGGCCGAGATCATCGACTACCGCTTTTCGCCCGACAGTCAGTGGCTGGCGTACACGAAGCCGATGCCCAATGGCTACGGCATGATCTCCCTCCACTCGCTGCGCACCGGGCGATCGTTTGCGGTAAGTGATGGCCTGCACGACGACCGTGAGCCGCGCTGGGATCCAGCGGGGAAATTCTTGTACTTCCTTTCCCGGCGAAAACTCAATCCCGTGCTCGGCGAGCTTGATCTGGAGCATGTGTATTTCAACTCGACGGTGATGTGCGTCGTGCCGTTGACCGCGGACACCCCGCCGCCGATTCCCGAACTGGCACATGCAGTTGATTTCGATATCGACACGTGGGCCAAGGGCGAGCCGGGCGATCAGGTTGACCCAGACCCCGCCGATGAACAGGTGGAAGAACCGCCTGCCGCAGAGCAAGAGTCTGAGTGGGTAATGCGCGTCGATACGGGTGGCATATCGCGGCGTCAGTACATTTTGCCCATCGAACCGGGGAATTACCGGCAATTGGAAGCACTGCCCGGCTCGTTGTGTTATCTCTCGGAGCCGGTTGCCGGTCTGCTCGACTTTCAGATCGGTCAGAGTGGGATTGCCGAGGGGAAAGCCACATTGCACCGCTACGACCTCGTAGCGGAGGAGGATAACGATCTGGCCGAGATGATCTCAGGCTATGTCGTGAACGCCAAGCGTGATCGAATCGCGCATCCTTCAGCCGAAGGATTTGTCGTGCTCGATCCCACCGGGGCGGCAGAATCCGAAAAGGTAGAAGTTGCAGAAACACGACTTCGTGTCAACATCCAAGATGAATGGAACCACATCTTCGAGGAAGCGTGGCGGCTTCAGCGCGACTTTTACTGGGCGCCAAACTTCGGTGGCGTCAATTGGTCGGCGATGCGCGACAAGTACGCCGCGCTGCTGCCGCGCATCGGTACCCGGGCGGAACTCACCGACCTCATCGGCGAGATGATCGGCGAGCTGGGCACCAGCCACACCTACATCTGGGGCGGTCAGCCGCACGATCGAGCCGAGTCCGTCTCGGTTGGCTTACTCGGCGCTGACATTGCGTTCGAGAACGGCGCGTACCGCATCAAGCGCATCCTGCCGCGTCAATCCTGGGATGAAGCGTTGGAAAGCCCGCTGGCGGCGCCGTATCTGGGTGTCCAAGAGGGGAGCGTTATCCATGCGATCAATGGTCAGCAACTCACCATGCAGACCAACCCCTACGATCTGCTCCAGGATCAGGCGGGCAAAATGATCCAACTCACGAT
Organism: Planctomycetota bacterium; assembly: GCA_022571635.1. Taxonomy (GTDB): domain Bacteria; phylum Planctomycetota; class Phycisphaerae; order Phycisphaerales; family SM1A02; genus JADFNO01. The sequence continues at coordinate 3,721 of JACZXL010000269.1, read as the reverse complement.
CGCCGACGATCCGACATCGCGCGAACGTCGAACGATCCAGATCAAGGCGCTGTCCTCGGAGCGCCCGCTGCGCTACGCCGCCTGGGTGGAATCGAATCGCCGGTATGTTCACGAGGCATCCGACGGCCGGCTCGGGTATCTGCATATCCCCAACATGATGGGCCAAGGGTTGGCGGCCTTCAGCCGTTATTTCTATCCGCAAATCGAGAAGAAAGCACTCGTCATAGATATTCGCAACAACGGCGGCGGGTTCGTCAGCCAGATGATTATCCAGCGGCTGGGGCGTGAGGTGTGGGCGTTCATGAAGCCGCGGCATGGCCGGATGGGTCGCTATCCGGCCAAGTCATTGTACGGGCATCTCGCGGTGCTGATTGATCAACATGCCGGGTCGGATGGCGATATTTTCCCCGAGTCGTTTCGTCTCAACGAGCTTGGCCCATTGATCGGCACGCGCACGTGGGGCGGCGTCGTGGGGATTCGCGCTGATAAGCCGTTTGTTGATTTTGGTCTGTCGACGCAGCCGGAGTTCGCATGGTGGGAGCCGAAGCGCGGCTGGTCGTTGGAGAACGAAGGCGTTTCGCCTGACATTGAAGTGCAGATCACCCCCAACGATCGCATCGCCGGCCGTGATCCGCAGTTGGACAAGGCGATCGAAGTGCTGCTTGGGAAGCTGGAAGATGATCCCAAGGAATTGCCGTCGCCTCCGCCTTGGCCGGAACGTGGGCGTTGACTCGCTACAATGAGCTTATGGCCGAGCGCGACGATCAGGGCGAGTTGAGGATCGATCTGCCGCTTCAGCAACTGGCTGCCTTTTGCCAGAAATGGAAGATCGTCGAGCTGTCGGTGTTTGGCTCGGTGTTGCGCGATGATTTTGGCCCGGACAGCGATCTCGATTTCTTGTTCACCATTGAACCGGGAGCGCGTCTCAAACTCTGGGAGTTGCCCGATGCTGAGCGTGAACTGGCCGAGTTGTTGGGACGCAAAGTGGATCTGGTGAGTCGCAACGGGATCGAGCAAAGTCGCAATTGGATCCGTAAAGGCGAGATCCTTCAATCCGCCAGGATCGTCTATGCCGCGTAGCGACGATAGCGTGGACGCTGCCGGATGTGCCACGAGCGTGGGTGCGCGGTTTTAGCGCTCAGTTCAGGATCGAAGTTCATTTCGGAGCTTGCGCAGAAGCGCCGAAATCGCATCACATTGTTCTTGCTCCGTGACCGTCATTATTTCGAGAGCGGCATCGATGTTGCGATTGTTGATCTCAACGTGTTCATTCAACGCTGTTTTCAGAGGGTTCATAAGGCGAATATCTTGCGCATCTTTGAGTCGCGTTTCATTTGTATCCAGAATTAGTACTCGGTTGAAGGCAGCATCCTCCTGCCACTGAGCTTGCTGGACCTCTTGTGAAATCCGAGCTGCTTCATCCATCATGCGGTGTAGGACTTCCGGAGGCATTGCCTTGTGATCCGGCTGTGCCGCCTGCTGACGCATTATCGCGAATCGGCGATCCGAATCTACACCTCTCCGAAGGCTTGTTATCCAATCAGCATAAGCTTCGCGCAGTCTGTCTTTGCGGTGTTCCTTCCGCTCGGATCGCCCCTTTAGATATCCTCCGAACCAGCCTAGGACGGCAAGGGATATTCCTACCATGCCGGTAACCAAGGCAGAGATGACAACCGGATTGGATAACGGAGAAGTGGGAGTAATGGTTCCAAGTGTGATCACTCAAGCCTCCCGCGGTCGATGATCTGAAAATCATAGAGCGATGCCAGGCCATTCGCTGACAGTTGCGGCACGGCATTGAAACGCTCGATAATCGCACTCGCATCATCGCTTGCCAGTGCGCCGAGCGTTTGCCATTTGTTGCCTAGCAATTCGTCGAGATTCGCGGTCGTATTCCGTGCGTGACCGGCGGGGTACATCATGAGACCGCTGTCGTAGGTCTTGCCATGAGTATCGGTGATAATCACCGAAGTCGGAATCCCGTCCGGGTACTTCGCATCGTACTCAGGGCCGCCGTGCTCGAACGTCACCTTCTCCATCAGCGCCCGCGTCTGGTGATCGAAGATCGCCCGCTCGTTGAAGTCGTACGGCATAAGGATGAGCTTCTTCCAATAGCCGTCATTCGTATCAGCGAGGGTGGTGCTGCCGCCCCCGGAATCCTGAGCAAATTGCATCGCTTTGCGCAACACGGTGGCGATGATGTACACCATCGAATGATCCGCGGACTGCCTCGTCCGGGGGTCGCGCTTGGCGGGATCGCCGATGATCCCGAAGGCAGGTTCGTAGGCGATGACCTTGATCGACTTGATGTTCTGCGGACCATCCAGCAGTTGCGGATTTTGTTGGATCAGATCGATCAAGCCTTGTAATGCGCCTGCTGATTGATGCTCGTAGAGCCCGAGCTTGAAGTGCATCCCCATCACCGCGAAGTCGCCCCCGGAATGGGAGAGCACCAGATCGAACGGAGAGTCGCCATCGGTCGGCTCGAATTGCCGCCAGATTGCTTCCGGGTTGCGGAAAATGTCGTTGGGGCCGACGAATCCGCGCATCGATCGTTGCATGGACAGGATGGCTGCCTCTGTGCTGATCGCGGCGGACGCGCCTTTGGAATCGGACAGTTGTTTTCCGGCTCGTATCGCGCGCCATGGGATGTAATGCGCGACGGTCATGCCGATCGCCGATTCGATCTGCTCGGCGGTTGCGCCGCGCATGGCGCCATACGTCGCCGCGGACGCAATCGCCCCGTGGACGACGTGATCGATCTTGTAGCTCTTGAGGCTGAAGACCTCGGCGAGCCGACCCCGGATTTCATCCAGCAGCACCATTCCGCGCAGCGCGTAGGCGCCATCCTGGTTCGCCAGTTGCGCTGCGGCGACGGCGACGGGATAGAAGTCGTTGTGCCCGAACTCGCCCGCGGTGTGGCCGAGCTTGGGGTTGTAGCCGAAGTTTGTGCCGTTGGAATCCCACTCACGCACCGCGGCGCAGTTGGCGACAATCGCCTTCTCCGGCGCGACTAGCTTGTTTGATCCAAGCAGCGGCGCCCCGCCGGAGATTTCATAATCCAACGCTTCGCTGCGCAGCACACGGGGCGCGTTCGTTCCCAGCGCGATCGCGGACAGGCCGCAGATCACCGAATCAGTAAAGAACATCAAGGTACGATCGAACACGGCTTCATCTGGTTCGCCGATCGAGCCGTTCATGAAGTTGACCGCAAACTCGCCGATCCCCAGCGCCTGGTTGGAGTCGCGGGAAAGGGTTACATTCGTTGTCGTAGCTTGTGTCGTCATGGCATGTGCATGCTTGAAGCGTGGGCCTCGTTGAAGGAACGATAGCGAAGTGGGACATAGCCCAGAGCCATCTGCAAGGTTGGCGGCTATGATATAGCCCGATGGAGCCCCGGCCGATGGCCGATATCAAACGATGGTGAGCCAGAACCCAACATCTTACACGGTGAGCGACGGCGACCTTGTGCTGCTTCTGCGGGAGGCCGAAGAGGGGGGGTACGTTGTCACTTCGCCGCTGGACCCACAGCTGGTCACCGAGGCGGAGACGATTTCCCAGGCCTTTGCCATGGCTCGTGACGCGATGGAATCTCTGCAAGAATCACGAGCCAAGCTCTTCGAACAGCTCAAGTCTGCCGAGGGCGGCGCTGCCTAGACGGGCGACGGCACCTCGAGCTTCTCACAGATCGCCCGAACTGTTCCCCGCTTCAACTCGTTAT
>JACZXL010000268.1 GCA_022571635.1 Planctomycetota bacterium | reverse complement strand
CGCCACGAGAGAGCAGAATCACTCTCGCTCGACGGTTGTTGACCGCATTCGACAGTTGCCGTTTCAACCGCTGCAGCTTCCTGCCGTCGTACGGTCGCAGCCTCCGTGCCACGACGCTGTCCATTTTTGGGCTCCGTTCTCGTTTGACTTGAGACGGAGCCTCTTTTACTCAACATCTTGCAATGGCGCAACTTCTGTTCACGTCTTCAGGCGCGAAACACTCTGACTGGAAACGGCACTAGGTTCTGTCTGATGGATCAGAAGAGTGCTCTTCATTCTTAGTCGGACGGGCTTCCAGCCCGTCGTCTTCACTCTTACAGACGGGCAAGTCTCCATAGGCGACTCGCCGAGGCGAGATGCCCGTCCCACTATTCGTCAGACAGAGCCTAGTTTGGTGCAACGCTTCGGCCGCAGGGCGCCACGCTTCGACCGCGGCTCGGAGCGGCGAAGCGTGCTATGCACAAGCGATGCACCGATCGCAGTCCACATGCTTCGCCCGGACGGATCGAAGCATGGCACCCCTCAGCCGAACACCTCGGCAGACTTACGTCACGGACATGTACTGCTCGAGGTAGCTGATCGTCTGTTCCTGCACGTCGTGCTCGGCCTGGTTGAGGTCGCCGATCGAGATCATCCCCAGCACGCGGCGCCCCTTTACAATGGGGATGTGGCGAATCTTGCGCCGTCGCATGACGGTGCGCAGCTCGTTGAGCGTGGTGTGCGGCGCGCCGCAGGCAACGGGGCTGGTCATGACCTCGGCAATCGGGGTCGAGGCCGGGTCGCGCCGATCGGCGACGATCCGCCGCAGCACGTCGCGCTCGGTGAAGATCCCCACGAGCCGATCGCCGTCGATGACGAGGACGGACCCGATGTGCCGGTCGTTCATGAGCTGGGCCGCCTCCAGGACGGTGGCGGCCGGTCCTAGGGAAGCGATGGAACCCCCCCTGACGACGAGAAGATGCTCAGCAGTGGCCATGGCTGTGCCTCCTTGCGTAGAAATGGCCCTCGGTTGGTATATCTAGTTTCGCCGATTTGTTCGCGGCCGCAAGGGGCCGGCCAGGGTTTTTTAATTCGTTTTTTTCTTCACAAAGTCGGTTTCCAGCTTGAATGATAGGGTTATGTTTGGTATAGATCGGCCGCCTCGGAGTTGGCAGGGGCCGACGGGGCTCGACGGATAACTCAAAGGAGACCTAACGATGACGGGAACGACTAATCCGACTCAGACTCGCCCCAAGGGCAAGGGCACGAGCAAGGGCAAGACCGAGGTCGTCAAAACGTGGGCGTTCGACTCGGCCGGGCCGCGGAAGTACGCCGTTCAGATTCAGAGAGCGGCCAACGGCAACCCCTTCCTGAAGTTCGTCGAGGGCGTGCCCCAAGACGACGGCACGTTCCGCAAGTTCTCCTTGATCGTGTGGTCCGAGGATTTCGACCTGCTCTTTGAGAAGCTCGATGAAGTTCGAAGCTATATCCAGCAGCACGGGATCACGACCCCCAAGGGACACAAGTACGATCCGAACAAGTGGAAGAAACGAAAGCGCGCCGGTGGTCCGGCAGCCTCGCGCGCGTAGCGATGTGCGTCGCTGCTCATTCGATTCCTAAGGAAGTGTGATTCCAGGATCATGCGCAGCAACAGCACGATCGGCGGATTGACTACATCGAGTTCCCCGGCGGCCGACGATTCCATTTCACCGAACCCAGCGGCAACGAACTGGCCGTGTGGTCGGAACAATAACCGGCTCAGAGGCGCTCGCGGCTACTGCAACGTTACTTGGCCGCTGCCTTTGACGATCTCGCCCATGATGAACGGGTGTTCGCCTTGGCGATTGAGCTGTCGGACGACCGAATCGGCGAACGTCGGGCGAACGATCAGCACGAAACCCACGCCCATGTTGAACACGCGCAACATCTCAGCACGATCGATCTTGCCCTGCGCTTGGAGGAAGTCGAAGATCGACGGCACGACCCAGGCGTTGGTGTCGATCACGGCATCAAGATCATCAGGCAGTACGCGAACGACATTGCCCGGCAATCCGCCGCCGGTGATGTGCGCCATGCCCGAGACGATGCGCTTGACCTTGTATTTGCTGAGCAGCTTGACGATCGGCTTGGCGTAAATGCGCGTTGGTGTAAGCAGCGTTTCACCGAGGGTTTGGTTACCGAGTTCTGAGTAGGTGTTGTCGAGTCGCAGACCTCGCTCTTTGATGATGGCGCGAACGAGTGAGAAGCCGTTGGAGTGTACGCCGTCGGATGCTAAGCCGATGATGATGTCATCTCGTTCGACGCGGGTTGGGTCGACCGCTCGTCGCAGTTCGACGACGCCGACAGCGAAGCCGGCCAGGTCGAAATCACCGTCCGCATAGACGTCGGGCATTTCCGAACACTCGCCGCCGAGGAGCGCGCAGCCGGCGATCTCACATCCCTTGGCCACGCCGGCGATCATCTCGGCGGTCTTGTCAGGATCGACCTTGTGCAAGCCCAAATAATCCAGGAAGAACAGCGGTTCGGCGCCTTGGACGATGAGGTCGTTGACGTTCATCGCGACGCAGTCGATGCCGACCGTGTTGTAGACTCCAACTTCGGCGGCGAGTTTGACCTTCGTGCCCACGCCGTCGGCACAGGCCACGAGTACCGGGTCGCGGTAGTTCTTTTTGAAGAGCTTCTCGTTGAAATCGAGTCGGAACATGCCGGCAAAGCCGCCGTGTTGCCCGAAGACGCGTGGGCCGTGGGTGCGGCGGAGCATGGGTTTGATGAGCTTGACGACCCGATCGCCCGCACTGATATCCACGCCGGCATGGGCGTAGGTCATCGGCGGTTTTTTCGGATGGTCGCAGCGCTCGCCATAGGTGCAGTGTAGGCGATAGCGGGGAAGGGTCTCATAGGCCGGTATAGGCAGCGCAAAAAGAAGGCCAGCCTTATAGGCTGGCTCACCGGCGCTAGGCCGGGGGGTAATCGCTTTATGCTCTCCCCGGAGGAACTTCATCGTTCGACACGCCAGCTTGGGCGTCGGTCAATGGGGTTTCGGCTCGCTTGGCTGCGGCGCTCGCCGTTGGTGCAGTGTAGGCGATCGGGGTTGGCGATGTTGCTACGTGCTGATTCGCAGGAGTTGATACCCGCACTCGGTGCAGATAGCGGACGTTCCGATCGGGTAAGCGCAGGCTGGGCAGCGGTTGCGGTACTTACGAAATGCTCGTCGCGCTACCCCCGGCCCGGAAACCACTCCCCAAATGAGAACTGCGTAGAAGAGCGTGTTGATGATCAGGCCGGACCAAATCGGGTGAAACGGAAGAACGATATCTCGCTGGTCAGAAAGGTAAAAAAACCACCCTTCCCGCTCATCCGGCGGTCGAAGTGGAAAACTCAGCAGGGATTTTGATTCACGAAGTATTCTCAGATCTATTCCGCCTCGCAACTCGTCCTTGCGAAAAAAGAGATAACTCATCGAAAGACGAGGCATCACATCAACCCGGGTAGATTTCCAGTCACAATGTGCTGTCAGCAAAGGCCAGCCGTGGGCTTGCTCCTGCATGGAGCTGGATTCGAGAGGTAAGAATTCCTCCATAACCGGTGGCAGTCTCGAAAGGCGGCTCGATCGCGGAAAAACATCAGTACCGTCAGTAGTCACCCACTCTTCCTCATAGTAAGGATGGTTTAGGGGCAGGTGCCAATTGCGGGATCCAATACCGCTGAAACTCCGCACCGTCCCTCTATACTCTTTGTTCTTGATATGCCAAGTGCTCTGCAACTTGTAGTGATCGTATTCTACCAGCCCGGTACCAACGAAATAGGAACACGACCACGCAACCCCGACGTTCGCCAACGCGCCGAGGAAGAGGAATACCGCTAGCTTTGGTGCCCATTTTCGCATCGTGAAACGATAGGACTCGTTGAAGGGACGCGACCAACGGTCGCGGCTTTATGATGGACATGTCGAATGTCCCGGCCACTTCCTGCAATCCCTCATCCTTTGTCCCTTCGTCTCTCCTCCGCTACGCTACGCCCATGTCAATCCTCATCGACGGTCAAACGAAAGTCATCTGTCAGGGGATCACAGGTAGCGCGGGGGCGTTGCACACGGCAGGCTGCTTGGGATACGGCACGAATATGATCGGCGGCGTCACTCCCGGCAAGGGCGGGCAAACCGATGACAACGGCCTGCCGATCTTTGATACGGTTGCTGATGCGGTCGACCAAACCGGCGCCATGGCCTCGATGATCTTCGTACCCCCGCCGTTTGCGGGCGACGCGATCCTCGAAGCGGCGGCGGCGGGAATCGAGGTAATCTGCGCCATCACCGAGGGGATACCCACCCAGGACATGATCCGTGTCAAGGCGGTGCTGAACGATTATCCCAACTCGCATCTGATCGGGCCGAACTGTCCGGGCGTGATTACCCCCGGCAAGCGCGTGTCCGGCGAAGGTGCTTCGGCGACGTTCGAGAATGGGTGCAAGATCGGGATCATGCCCGGGTACATTCACATGGCCAAGGAAGACGCCTCGACGGGCAAGGCGGTCGGCATCATCAGCCGATCGGGCACGCTAACCTACGAAGCGGTGTGGCAATGCTCGGAGCTTGGCGTCGGGCAAACGACGTGTGTGGGAATTGGAGGCGATCCCGTCAAAGGGCTCAACTTCATCGAGCTGTTGGAGATGTTCGAGGGCGACGACGAGACGGACGGCGTGGTGATGATCGGCGAAATCGGCGGGTCCGACGAAACCGACGCTGGGCGATGGGTGAAACAGCACATGTCAAAGCCCGTCGCCGCGTTTATTGCAGGCAAAACCGCGCCCAAGGGAAAGCGCATGGGCCACGCCGGGGCGATCATTGGCGGCAAGGACGACACGGCGCAGGCCAAGATCGACGCGCTTCGAGCGTGTGGCGTGCACGTCGCCGAGAGCCCGGCCGAGATCGGCGCCACGATGGCCGAAGCGCTGGGTGTTTGATTAGGCTCCGTCCGAAAACTCAACGCGAATCGGGGTCGTGGCCGATGATCCCACTTTTCACGCATGCGGAAAGGATGCCTCATGCTCCGACATCGGCTTACGGATGAGCAGTGGACGTTGATCGCAGA
>JACZXL010000267.1 GCA_022571635.1 Planctomycetota bacterium | reverse complement strand
CTTGGCCAGCTCCCGAGGCCGATCGCCGCGGAAGTTGAAGAAGATCACCGCGTCGCCGCCGCGCACGGTCGCCAGCGGTTGTGAACCGTCGGCGGAGGCGATGCGCGTGGGCACGATGAACTCATCGCCGCTGCGATTGGGCTCGGTGGGTTGATCGTAGTAGGACTGAATTGCGTCGAGCGCCGACGAGGCGGTCCGCACGGCGAGCCCCTGGGTCTCGGGGCTGTGGGGGGTCGCCTCGTATCCCGTGAGGCACGCGTAGGCCAGCGCCACACGATCCCACCGGCGGTCTCGATCCATCGCGTAGTAGCGCCCCATGACCGTGGCGATCCGACCGACGCCCGTCGCGGCCAACTTCGTCTCGACTGTCTCAATGAATCCTCTGCCGGTCCGGGGGCCGGTATCGCGGCCGTCGGTGATGGCGTGAACGAACAACCGCTCGGCCGGGAACTTCTCACGGACGGCCAGTTCGATCAGGCCGAAAAGGTGGTCCAGATCGGAGTGGACCTGGCCATCGCTGACAAGTCCGAGCAGATGAACGTTCCCGCCGGCGCCCAAGGCGTGGGCGAATGCTTCGCGCAAAGCGTCGTTCTCGAAGAATGATCCATCGCGGAGGGTGCGCGTAATGCGCAGGATTTCCTGGTCAACGACACGGCCGGCCCCGATGTTTTGATGTCCCACCTCGGAATTACCCATGGTGGCGGGGGGCAGACCGACATCCTCGCCGCAGGTGTGTATCAAGGTCGTCGGCCATTGAGCGGCCAGACGATCGGCCACGGGCGTGTGAGCGAGTTTGACGGCATTGAAGTCGTCATGTTCGGGATGCGGATTCTCGCCCCATCCATCGCGCACGATCAGAACGAGCGGCGCATTGCGTGTCGGCGAGGGTGCCATGAATCGCTAGCGTATCGGATTCTCGATATGTGAGCTGCCGCTCGGCGCCGCCTCGATCGGGTCGGGGTATGGCCGGGAGTTGTTGACCGGCGGTTGGGAGCATATGCTCGGTACCCATGCCGATCGCACCGCAAGAGCGAGCCACGATGAAGAGTAACGAGCCGTTGAAGAAGCGGTATGAGGCGGTCCGTGCGCGGGTCGTCGCGGCGGCGGCCCGTAGCGGCCGGGGCCGCGATGACGTTCTGCTGACCGTCGTGACGAAATTCGCCGCGATTGACCAGATCCGTGAGCTGATCGAATTGGGACACGTCGATTTCGGAGAGAGTCGCGTCCAGAACCTGGTCCAGCGGGCGGCCCAGATCGAGGAGTTTCTCCAGCGGCACCGACAGCTCAGGAGCGCCAAGGCCGTCAACATCCCGGATCAGGTGCGCTGGCACATGATCGGGCACATCCAGCGCAACAAAGTCCGCAAGGTCGTGAACGTGGCGAGGCTGATCCACTCGGTCGACTCGCTTCGGCTCGCCGAGGAGATCCAGCTTGTTGCGGCCAGGCGCGACGATCCGGTCGAGGTGCTTCTGCAAGTCAACACGTCGGGCGAACGAAATAAATCGGGCGTCGCGCCCGCGGCGGCGGCGCATCTGCTGGAACAGATCGACACGATGCTGAGCATCCGGCCTCGGGGGTTGATGTGCATGGCCCCGCTCGTGGACGATCCCGAGATCGTTCGACCCGTGTTTGAGCGCTGCTGCGAGCTCTTCGAGGAGATTTCCGAATCCGGGATCGGAGGCGATCGGTTCGACATTCTCTCCATGGGCATGAGCAACGACTTTGAGGTCGCGATCGAATGCGGCGCGAACGTCGTTCGTGTCGGAACGGCGATCTTCGGCCAACCACAGTTACCTGAGGCGCAGGAAGAACGTCCGGCCGAAGTATAGAACGTGCCTCGATCAACGTGGTCGGGACACCGTTGCCGGCTCTTGGGTCGCTTGATCGAATACGCTCAACGCGCGCAAAACTTCTGCGACCGACGATGCCTGCCTTGACGAGTTGGAGTGTCCCGGACACCTCGAATCGGCCACCGCACAGGGTATAAGCCGTGTTCTATTGCCTTGCGCTTGCGAACTGGAACGGCAATGACCAACCGTCGCGGAGGGTGACGCCTCCACGCCGGGCGTCCTCGACCTCATACACGAGAAGAACCTGGTCGCGGTTGTCGATGACGTACAGGAGTTCATCGGGATCACCGTCGCCGCCCCGGCCGGAGTTCGTGGTCATGACGGTGTAATCGGCCCGGGTGGCGGTCATCTCTGCGTGCGCCGCCTGACCGGGCAGTCGTCCCGCCTGAACGAGTATCATTGCCGCGATAACAAAGGCTGAAGCCCACAGAACCGCCGCCGAGGAGTTGATTTTCTGGGAACGAATCATTTCGCGGTATCTCCTAGTTCCGGTCGAATTACCGGCCTGGGGTCTGTGACCGCAACACTTGAGCCGCATCCTGGGCCAAGTTGCGATAGCCGACGCCGTCGAGCACTCTCGTATTGACGTTGAAGGTCGCAGCGATCATTTCCTGATTGGCAGCATCAATGATGTACACGATGGCACTGTTGGTGCCATTCGCGCCGCCGCCCACCATGGTGTAGTCGCCTCGCCCTCGCCCCTGAGCTCCGACTGCGGGCGCGAAGCTGACGAGCGCCAAAAGGCCAAGTAGGGCGGCGTTGATCGCCAGCAGGGAGCGTAGATTCGGCCCGGCTCGTCTACCCGGCTTCGCCGTCTGTTCGAGATTTCTCGGTTGCATGTCTGAAGTTCCTCGTATGAATGGTGCCGGCAGGGCGAGGCCGGCAATCTACAGGCGTGAGACGCCTGCAGAGCATCTAGTCTTGATGGCTACGCTTTGACGGCATCAAACTGACCGCGATGACGACGGCGGCCAATGCGAACATCACGGCATATCCAAGCCACACCGGCGCTACGCGACGGAGCGTCGGGTCGGGCACATCGACGGTCTGCGCCCAGCAAACGGCGGGAAGGAAGATCGTCATGGCCGCACTGATCGGCGGAGCAAGTTTTTCAACGAATCGCATCAGATTCAGGATATGGCGCTGGGACGCGCCTCGCAAGCGGCTTTCTTGGTCATTTGTTGCCGTCCGGAGAAGGGGCGACTGATCTTACGGAAGGTCTCAGCGGGGATAAAAACCGTCCTCCATTTGCTTGAACGGCGTTTCATGGCCTGGCAGTACGCTTCCAAGGGCACCTCCCGCAACGCATACCAGCGGCTGCCGTAGGCGAAGACCTCCTCAAAAAGGGCGTCCGGCGGCTGCTGTCGCAGGCAGTAGGCAAAGACAAAGATCGCCTCGAACCCGGGACCGAACAGTGTCCGCCAGTGCTTCAGACCCTCGACATCGTCCAACGTCACCCAGCTCTCAAACCCGCCGCCGCGACGTGCGCCCGAGCCGTACATCCGTCCCTTGACATCAACCAGGAGGTTCCGGTCGGCCGCGTAGACCACGAAGTCGAACGACTTGATGGACCCGGATGCGTGCCCGAGTGGGATGAGCGATTTCTTCGCCTCGTCCACCGCGACGTACGGGATTCGGTTGGCGCGCAGATAGTGCTCAAACGCCTGCTCGTAGTGAAATCGACGCTGGGTCACGACAATGGTTCCTCGCGAGCCGAGGCGACACGGCTCATGGTGCACCAGCATACCTTCGACGCCCGCTACAGCGCGTATATTGGCAACTTTTTGGCCGGGGCGAGCCAAGGGCCGGGCTCAGCGAAGCGCCGCGGAATCCTTCGCGCCGAGCGTCTGGTAGATCTGTCGGGTGGCGTCGGATCGGTTCAACGTGTAGAAGTGAATGCCGCGCACACCGGTGTCAAGCAGGTCGCGGCACTGCTCGGTCGCCCACAGCACACCGAACTGGAGCACCGCCGCGGGGTCGTCCTGCCGACGGTAGATTCCCTTGAGAAGCCGGGCCGGGAAGCGCGTCCCGGCGGCAAGCTCGGCCATGCGCTGCATGTTCTTCACCGAGGTGATCGGCATGATTCCCGCAATCAGCGGGAGGTTGATTCCCGCCAGCTCGCAGCGCTCGCGCCAGTCGTAGAACTCGTGATTGTCGAAGAACATCTGCGTGCAAACGTAGTCCGCCCCAGCCTCGACCTTCGCCTTGAGATGATCCATCTCCCGGAGCCGTTGTGGCGTGGCGGGATGACCTTCGGGAAAACCGGCCACTCCGATGCCGAACCCCCTCGGATCGCTGTGCGCTCCACGCTCGTTGAACGCGCAGATCGTCTTGACCAGGTCGATCGCGTACCGGAAGTCATCCTTGGAGCGATCGTAGTCCGGCCGATCAAGCGGCGGGTCGCCGTGAAGCGCGAGGATATTGCTGATCTGGGCCTCGGCGTAGCGGTTGAGAATGTGCTCGATCTCGTCCCGGGTGTGGCAGACACAAGTCAGGTGCGGGACCGGGTCAAGCTTGGTTTCCCGATGAAGGCGAACGACCAGGTCATGGGTCTGTTGGCGCGTCGTGCCGCCGGCGCCGTATGTCACCGACACAAACGAAGGCCCCAAGGCTTCGAAGTCGCTGATCCGTGTGAACAGCGTCTCCCAGCCGGGGTCGGTCCTTGGCGGAAAGAACTCAAAGCTGAATGTGGTCGAGTCCTGTTGGAAGATGTCACGGATATGCATGGAGCACTAGTTTACGCGATCAGGCCCTGTGGTCACGGCTCCCGGCGCGAGGCTCATTGGTACACTGCCGACTATGACCAGCCGATCCAAGATCCCTCGACCCACTGTCAAGCGGTTGAGTCTCTACTTACGCGACCTCGAGTCACGCCGGGAGCAGGAGCAGCAGACGATCAGCTCCCAACAGCTCGGCGACGCCTTGGGCCTGACAGACGCTCAGGTACGCAAGGATCTTGCCTATTTCGGCCAGTTCGGGCACCCAGGCATCGGATATCACGTTCAGGAGCTCATTGCCGAACTCCGCAAGATCTTCGGCACGGATCGAAAATGGAGCGCAGCCGTGGTCGGCGCCGGCAACATCGGCCGGGCGGTGATGGCCTACCCGCGGTTCCGACACAAGGGCTTCGAGATCGTCGCCGTTTTCGACAATAACCCGGGCGTGATCGGACAGGTCATCTCCGGCCATCGCGTGCGACCGATGGACGACCTGCCGGCTCTGGTTGGCGCGC
>JACZXL010000038.1 GCA_022571635.1 Planctomycetota bacterium | reverse complement strand
TCATCGTGGATTACCTCTGGATCAAAGTGAACCTCAGGAAGCAGGCGGGGCTGTACTTCGAGGTGATGGCCGACGCCGACCTGATCACCAAGCTCCAGCCCCGATTTGCCGCGGTCTGGGCCTTTCAAGGCCATAATATGGCCTACAACATCTCCGTCATTCACAACACCGCTGAGGAACGCTGGGAATGGGTGAAGGCGGGGATTAACCTCGTGCGCAACAAGGGGCTTCGCTACAACCCCAACGACCTGCAACTGCATCGGGAGCTCGCGTTCTGGTTCTCGCACAAGATCGAAGGTGTCGCGGATGATGCTCATTTCTACTACAAGACGGAGCTGGCCCGCGAATGGCACTATGTGCTCGGGGCGCCGCCGGCCGGCCCTGAAGCTCGCATCCGCTGGATCGAGCAGATCGCCAACGCCCCTGATTCGCTTCAAGAGACCGAGGCGCAGACGCCGGGCGTCCTACAGCTCGTTGAACGGCTTCGCAGCAAACTGTCTCCGTATGAGCAGCAGTTCAAATTCGCCCTCGACAGTACGCTGCTTCGAGCGTACAGCCAGTGGTTGGCGGTTCGCGGGCAGTCGGCGGTCGCGCTCCTGCGGGGCATGGAGGATCAGGCGCGGCGCGACAATGATTTCTTCAAGGCCTTCGACGAGATCGCCTCCGATGAAAACGCGGCCGACGCGTGGAAGGCGCTGCTTGCCCATATCCGCAAGCGCGTGCTGTTGGATGAGTACAACATGGACCCGCAGTTCATGTTGGGGATGATGGACGGCACGAAGGTGTTTCCTGAGCATCCCGTTCCGCTCCCGATCGATTGGCGGCACGGTTCGGCCCATGCGCTGTACTTCGCCCTGAAGGGCTCGGCCAAAGGGGAGCAGCGCGTCGTTAGCATCGAGGATGCCTACCAGGTCGTCAACAACGATCGGGCCAAAATCCAAGCCATGCAAGACATGGCCCGATGGGGACGCATCAGTTTCGATCCATTCTCCAGCGATCTGCCCGGCCGGTTTCCCGAGCCCGGTTGGGTGACGGTCATTGACGCGTATTGGGAACAGCTCACGATCAAGCACAGGGACACCCGCGGCCCCGGACCCGATCTGTTCAGGGACTTCCATCAGAATTTCCTGAGCTACTACGTTCGCCACTACTATCGCTCCGGCGAGCGCGGTCTGGCCCGGCAGTACATGGAACGGCTCAACAGCCTCTACGGGGAAGGGGCGCCGCTCGGTAATCCGAAGTACAGCCTGCCATTGGACGTCTTTGTCCGCAACGAGACCTTCGAGCAGTACGACCAGCAACCGTTCCTTGCCCCAAGTGAGGTTGCGGCCTCATTGCGCTACGGTTTTCGCTTCGGTCTTGGCCGCGGGCGCGAGGAGGTCTTCGAGCAGGCCAGAGCGTTCGCCAATGAGATCATCACCTTCTTCACGACAACTCGATATAACGACTTCGTGACGAAGATGGGCACGGGGCGACTGAAGGATCTTATCAGCACGCTCCAAGACAGCGAGGCCAATGTCCTTGGGCAACTGATGGTCGATTCGACGGTCCCGTTGATCGAACGGCTTGCGATCTTCAGCCGCATCCCGGCGGAATATAAGTTGATGGTCTACGACGACATTTGGCCGCACATTGCCCGACAACTCCAAGCCAGCGACTTCAAAGGCGTGATCCCTATTGACACCGCTCTGCCGCCCCCGTCCGGGATCGAAGAGTACCGCCGACAAAGAGCCCTCCAAGCGCAGCAAGGGCAAGGGGAGATCCCCAAAGCCCGGACCGAGCGCAAGTGAAGCGAGTGCCGAGGGAGACCGGACCCCCAAACGGGACAGATCCGATTCTCATCCCTTGTCTTTGGCGGTGGGAATTGGATATCTTCCGGATCGCCGCGGCGGGACGGGGTCGTAGCCTGCCCCGCCCAAGGGATGACAGCGCAGCACTCGGCGCAGGATCAGCCATGAACCCCACAGGGCGCCGTGGGCCGTCAGCGCTTCAACCGCGTATTCCGAGCATGTGGGGTAATAGCGACAGTGCCCGCCGAGCAACGGGGTCAGCGCGGCTTGATACAGCCTCACGCCAAGGATCAACGGCCTGGCGAGGAGGCTGATCCTGAGTCGGGTTGGTCCGCCTTGTTCGTCCATGAGCGATGCAGCGCTCGCACCGCCTTGAATAAAATGCGCTGATACTCCGCCAGCGTCAGTAAGTCGTGCGGCCGAGCACGAACCACCAGATCATAGCCGCGCGGCAGATCGTGCTGTAACAGACGAAAAGCCTCGCGCACTCGGCGCTTCACACGATTGCGAAACACGGCCGGGCCGACTCTCCTGGATACCGCCAGCCCGAGTCGAGGCCGTCCCAGTTCGTTGGGAAGGGCGTACACGTTCAGTGGCCCTACGGACTTGCGAATGCCCGCCGAGAGCACGGCTCGAAACTGGCTTCGGCGGCGCAGCCGCATGTCGCCGCTAAACGCGAACCGTTTCCGCCGCCGCGACGATGAGCCGGCCATTCGATCAGTCCTTGCTCAGCGCGCGCTGGTACTGCCGCATCAGCCGATCGCGGGTAATCAGCCCCAGCACCACACCGTTCTTTGCCTCGTCGAGCACGGCCAGGCTCTGCACGTCGTACTTGGAAAACTTGTCGAGCACAAGGTCGAGCGTGTCATCGGAGGCCACCGTCGGCAGATCGCTGCGCTGAAGTTCGTTGACTTGCAGCAGGGGAATCGCCTCCCGATAGAGCAGCGCCTCCTTCAAGTCGGCCGCGGTCACAAGTCCGGCGTAATGATCGTGCTCGTCAACGACGACGAAATCGCTCACCGCCTGCTGTTCGCTGAGGTCCAGCAGCCGCTGGGCGGATTCGTCCGGGTGCACCAGCACCGGGCGCACCAGCGGCACGTCTTCGACCGAGAGGCGCCGCAGGATGGTCAGGTCACTGAGGCCGCCGATATGGACTCCCCGGCGCTCGAGCTTGAGCGTGTAAATACTCTGGCGGGAAATCAACTGAGACACGATCGTGCTGATCACCGCGGCCAGCATAAGCGGGAGGATGATCTGATAGCTGCCGGTAATCTCGTAGACGATGAGAATGGCGGTGAGCGGGGCGTGGGTGGTGGCGGCGACCACGGCGGCCATGCCCACCAAGGCATAATGGGCCGGGCTGGCGTGCGGGAACCAATCCAGGGAATCGACCAAGACTCCGAACGCCCCACCGGCCCCAGCCCCCAACAGCAGGGACGGCGCGAACACGCCGCCGGAGCCTCCGGAGCCGATCGTCAGGCACGTGGCCAGAAGTTTCAGTGCGCACAATGCGATCAGCCCCAGCAGCAGCGCGCCAGCGTGACTGCCCGCATAGTAATTGTCGTTGAGAAGCTCCTTGATAACCGGGTAGCCGTTGCTGAAGAACGGCGGCATCTCTGGACCGCCCTGGCTGAGCACGACATAGCCAAGCCCGATCAGGCCCAACATCGCCGCCCCGGAGACCGGCTTGAGGATCGGGTGCAGCTTGATCCGCGCGTACACGTCCTCCGTCCAATACAGCGCCTTGATGAACGCCATGGCCGCAAGCCCGCAGAGCACGCCGAGCATCAGATAGTTTGGAATCTCCGCCGCCCTGAACGCCCCCACGTTGAAGTCCGCGGCCACTGCGAAGATCGCTTCGTTCTCACCGAGAATCGCCTGCGTACACACGGCGGAAAAGACCGAGGCGATGACGATAGGCGTAAAGGTGCGAAGCGAAAAATCACGGAGCAAGATCTCCAGGACGAAGAAGATTCCGGCAATCGGGGCGTTGAACACCGAGGCGATCCCCGCCGCGGCCCCACAGCCCAGCAGCGTGGCCGTGTTCTGGGGGTTGATCCGCAGAAGCTGGCCGACCTTTGATCCGACCGCCGACCCGATCTGGATGATCGGCCCCTCCGCCCCGGCGGATCCGCCCGAGCCGATCGTGCAGATGGCAGACACCCACTTGGCGATGGCCACCCGCAACTTGATTCGAGACTTGTTGCGGTGAATCGCGTGCATGACCTCGGGCACGCCGTGCCCGCGCGCTTCGCTGGCCAGAAAATGGACGGTGACTCCTGCCAACAATGCGCCCACCATCGGGACCAGCGGGATCAACCACCACAGTGCGCTGCTGGGGATATCGTCCACCACCTTTTCCATGAAGTGGATTGTCTTCATGAAGGCCAACGCGACAAGGGCGGTGAGCGTTCCGATCGCCGCCGCCAGCAGGACGAGATACCAGTCCCGCTCGAAGCCGAACTTCGCGCTGAATCGGCGCAATCGCCTCGCGAGAGGGCTGTGCATCAAACGAAATCGGCGTGGACGGGACATGAAAATCGTGCAGTGTATCGCGCTGGCCTTCGCGCTCAAGGTCGGCCGTGGTACTCGTCGCCTTCGCCCAGGTTTTTGCGGAAGAAATCGATCGTCAATTGCTCCACTTGACGATGTGTTTCCCGTAGTGTGTTGTGGTCTCCCCCTTGAAGTTCGATGAGTTCGGCTCGCTGACCGGCCTCTGCCAAACGTCGCCCGTGACTGATGGGAACCGTGCCATCGGCCGTGCCGTGGAGCAGCAGTATGGGACGCTCGATTCGCTTCATGGCGTCCACCGGCCGGTGATCGTCCTTGATCAAAAGCCAGGCCAGGCCACGACCGATTGGGTTCGGCGGGTCGCCGCCGACCGCACTGGCCGCGGCCTCACGCCAACTGGCGAATGCCGATTCGAGTACCGCGGCCCGGATCTCCGGTCGATCGGCCATGACATTGAGTCCGATCGATCCGCCTAACGACTGGCCGTACATCCCGATGCGTTCCGGATCAATGTCGCGCCGGGCCAGGAGTGCATCGACCGCCGCCCGCGTGTCGGCGATCAGCGGGCCACGCGATCTCGCCTTGCCTTCGCTCCGGCCGTATCCGCGAAAGTCGAAGATGAACACATTGAACCCGGCGGCCGGCAGGTAGTCGGTGAACCACACGTGCGACTCGATATTGCCGGCGTTACCGTGCACGTGCAGGATCGTGGGCGCTTCTGACGGCGACGAGACGTTGTGGGCTGGGATGAACCAGCCGTGCAACTTCGTGCCGTCGCCGGACTGGAACGTGACCGACTCCGCCGTTGACAAGTGCGGTGGAGGATACGTTGCCCCCTGCGTTGGATAATAAAACAAGCGTTCCATGCACCCGGTCGTCCACAGCACGAGAACAAGGATCACCGCTCCAAGCAGAAAAACTCGCCTCGCCACGATCCGGGATCGTGACTTGAGCGCGGGCTTGGATTTGGAGCTGCTCAGGATCCGAACCATCCGCTAGTCTAGCCGCCCACGGGGGTCGATGAACGCCTCTCTTGGGCCCGAGCCGTGCCTGTGGCCGAACATCTCGCCTCAGCCGGAGGCGGAGGGTATACTCTGCGGCTCGGCGCAACGTCGCGCCTCGACCCATTTCGCAACTCAGACGGGATCAAGACCCCATGATTGAAGCGCTCAAGAGCGATGAGATTGTCAGGAAGCTCGGCGGCCGGTTCAAGCTCACCGCCCTGATTCAACGCCGGCTCAAGGAGCTGATCATCGACGGCGAGCGGCCGCTGGTGGACCGCGAGGGCCGGACCGATCTCGAATTGATCATCGAAGAGATCATGCAGGACAAGATCGCGCCGGACTTTACCAACGTGACGCCCGATGGTCTGCCGCCCGGCACCAGCTAGGCCCGCCCTGACCCACGCCAACCAGGGCGCCGCCCGTGGCCGAGAGCCAAACGACGAATCACGATCCACCGGCGGGACGACGAGTCATCGTCGGCCTAAGCGGCGGGATCGCTTGCTATAAAGTCGCCCAAGTCGTGAGCCGACTCGTCCAGGCCGACATCGAGGTCACCGTCGCCATGACCGACGCCGCCACGCGGTTCGTCACGCCGTTGACGTTCGAGGCGTTGTCCGGCCGGGCGGTGTATTCCAGCCAGTGGCAGCACGTTGAATCGCATGACCCGCAGCACATCAGCCTCGCCCGCGCTGCCGATCTGATGCTCATCGCCCCGTGCACGATGGACATGCTTGCCAAGCTGGCGCACGGGCGCACCGATGATGTGGTGAGTCTCATTGCCTCGGCCGTGGATTGGTCGCGTCAGCCGATGTTGATCGCGCCGTCGATGAACGAGGTGATGTGGAACCAGCCGTCCACGCAGCGCAATCTGGCGCACGTGAAGGCGGATGGATGTGAGATCATCGACCCGGGTGAAGGTTGGCAAGCCTGCCGCACCAAAGGCAAGGGACGCCTCGCCGAGCCGGACGTCATCCTCGACGCCGTGATGGCGAAACTCCAGCCGTAGCCGCGTTTCGCCGCCGGGCTTGCCCCTGCGTCTTCTCACCCCGACGAACCTGAACCAATGCCGCATCACTTCGGACAGGTGGCAGAGCGGTTGAACGCGTTGGTCTCGAAAACCGGTACACGGGCGGCGCTCCAAGCAACGAAACCAACTATACCGCAAAGACTTACGACGATTCTGGACGTAACGGCCACGACGCGCTTGCGCCTGACTTGCGCGCGGACCTCGAACTGGCCGCAGTCGTTGAGGCATGGCCGGGGCAGCCTGATGTGCTCAAGGCCGGCATCATGGCCATGGTTGCAACTGCAAGCCGGGGTCGCGAGGAGGCGTAGCGCAATGGGCTGGGAGCGCTGAGACGGCAACCAGTACTACTACCCAAAGATCCGCACGGGCGGGCGATCTCGGAGTACGTGGGGCGCGGAGAGTTCGCCGACCTGGTTTCTCTGCTGGACGAAGAGCAATGGGCAACAGCAATGTTGATACAATGTCCTTCCATGAAAGGACCACTAGCCACAGGCGTGCGCTTCCGATGCTCATTCGAGCAACTCAAGCGCTGGGAACGAGCTGCAGCCAGGGACGATCGAACACTTTCCACTTGGATCCGCCATGAGCTGGACAGGGCAGCTAGGCTCAAACAAGCTCGAAAGCGGTAGCAAACCGCACCGAACCTCCAGCCAGCGGAACAGCGTATCCTTGTGTATGCCCATCGCCAAGGACCCGGAAGTACGCGCCCGACAGATATCCCACCTCAGACCGTGGAAGCCAGGCGCACATGGCGTCGAGGGTTTCGCAGGCGACAGGGTTGGGCCATGCCTACAACTCCACCCCACACTCTGGGCACGCCTGATGCTCCGCGCCGCGCAGGTCGTAGCCACATTTGATGCAGAGCCCGCGCTTGCGGCGGATCAAACGCCGGACGACAAACGGACTCGACCACAGCAGCGACAGAATTGCCGCGTAGAAGATCGTGTTGACCGCGAAGCCGGGCCAGATGGCGCGAAGGGGCACCACGCGGGGGAAGCCTGACGTTGGCTGGCGGTATTCACCCATCGTGAATCCGCTAGAGATACGACTGACTGGTAAGACAAGATCACCTTCAACTTGCGTATTAAGCCCGTAGGACAAAGAGATCGCGGGCCAGCCCCTCCCCACATCGATCAGCAACGGTCCTGACAGCTTATCGCCATACGCATTCACGCGCGGCAGTCTCAGCCACGACGGCAGATTCCCACCCTTGTACAAGTCTTTCAGCTCAAAGAATGAAACGTACTCGTCGACTGCATCTCTTGTACGAAACGGTCGATACGCATACACCTGTGTCCCGAAGTAGCTCCAGGTCGCGGTGCACCACCAACTCCCATTCATCTGAAAGGGCTCGTATTCAACTATGGCGACCCCCGATGGTTCCTCGCTCCACAGCGCACACCCCCACGCCACGGCGACGTTTACCGCCGCGCCGAGGAGGAGGAAGACGACGAGCTTGGATATCCGGCGTCGCATGGCACGACCCCATCCCAAGAGGACGCGAACCGCAGCAGCCCAGCGCCGGAGGAGGTGACTCTAGCACGACGCGGGGCCCTGCGCGTTATTGTAGGGCCATGGGAAGGTAGATATAGTTTGGTGGTCTAGTGCGGTGCCGGAGCGAGGCTAACGGGCATTCATCAGCGCACAACGACAGGCGGTTCGTGATGGGTATTCGGCTTGAAGGTGGCTATGAAACAAACGACTTCTGGCGCGAAGTACGGTCTGTCGGCGACCAGATCCTCAAAGGGTACGGTTACGACGAGTGGACCGTAACCTTACAACCCAAGAGAGCGTCGAACGTCGAAAGGGGCAATGATGATCTTGACGATGATGACCCGTCGATCAGCATAGACCCCACTACCCGGCAACTGACGATCTCCGGTTTCAATGAAGGTGATTTCGATTCACCCGAGGAAGTTGTCGATCGGCATATCGCCGATTTGATTCGCGACGCGATGGGGGAAGCGTACGACGAAGATGAAGCAGGGGGCGAAGGATGATTCCGACGACGCCCAAACGTCGCGTAAGTCGCATCCCAGCACCTTCGCCAGCTTGCACACCGCTTCCATCAGATCGTAGCTGTGAACGATAAACCCCTGGCCATCCTAATCAAGGCAATCGAGCGTGTACTCGCGATCGCCGTGCTCATCTTCACCGACCCACGTCGCACAGTGGCTGGCGCAGACTGCCGCACATTGCATCGATTTGCAATTGACACCCGGCGTGGTGATAGCAAGAATGCGTCTCCAGCACGGACAGGTGGCGGAGCGGTTGAACGCGCTGGTCTCGAAAACCAGTTCACCCTTCGGGGTGACGTGGGTTCGAATCCCACCCTGTCCGCTTGATTGCCCACGGCGGCGGCGAATTTGGCTCCGCCGCTACACTGACATCCTCATGAGTCACCTCGCGATCGCGGCTGGGACACCGTTCGCTGCCCAGGCTGCGGCGGCGATTGCGGACGAAGGCGGCAATGCTGTTGATGCGGCGATTGCCGCGACCTTCATGACCTGGGTCTGCGAACCGGGCATGACCTCGCTCGGCGGCGGCGGATTCTGCTGTGTCTGGCCGCCTGACGATTCGCCTCTCACCATCGACGGATTCGTTGAGATGCCCGGCCGATCCGCGGACAAGCGCCATTTCGGTCAGGGTGATCGAGTGTCGATGCCCTACGGCGGTGGTATTGACACCTTCATCGGTCCCGGCTCCATCGCCACCCCCGGCGCATTAGCGGCGATCGAACTTTTGTGGAAACGGTGGGGCAGGTTACCCTGGCCCCGACTCATCGAACCGGCGATCGCCGCTGCGCGCAACGGCTTCCCCTTGCCGTGGCAATCCAAGCTCTACTTCACCGAGAGCTACGACGCGGTCTTCTCGTACACGCCTGGTGCGCGACGCCTTGCCCTGCGCGACGATGGTCAGCCGCGCGCTGTGGGAGATATGCTCCAGATTCCCGAGCTGGCCGACTCCTTGCAATACATCGCCGATGATGGCGCCGACGCGCTGTACCACGGCGAACTGGGGCGGGCCATCGCCGACTGGGTCGATCAGCACGATGGGCTATTGGGTGTCGACGATCTGGCCGAATACGCCGCCGTCATCCGACCGTGCCTCATGAGTGAGCAGCGCGGCTGGCGTATGGCGACGAATCCCGCCCCGGCCGTCGGAGGGGCCGTTCTTGTCGAGCTCGTCTCGCTGTTGGGTGAACGTCCACGAGACCGATGGTCCGCTGACGATGTTGCGCTGTTTGCCCGGGCGATGGAGCGAGCCTTTACCGATCGAAACGAGTGGTTACGCAATGGTCAACTCGAACGAATGAGCGATGACGAGTTTCTCGACGCAGTCGATGGACGACGCCGCGGACTGGCGTCGCCTTCCACGAGTCACACCTCGGCGATCGATGCCGATGGTCTTGCCTGCGCCGTCACCACCTCGACGGGCTATAGCGCGGGCGTTGTCGTGCCCGGCACCGGCGTGCTGCTGAACAACATGCTCGGGGAGATCGAGCTGAATCCCGCTGGGCTGCACGCGCTTGAGCCCGGCGCGCGCATGCGATCCAACATGGCCCCGAGTATTCTGCGTTCTGGGGCCGACGATATCGTCTCGTTGGGCAGCGGCGGCGCCGATCGCATCACCTCCGCTCTGGCGCAGGTGTGGGTGAACGTCGTGAGCCTTGAGATGCCGTTGGAGCAGTCGATCTCACACCCGCGCTGCCATGTGGAGTGGCGCGATGGTCAGCCGATTCTTGCCCACGAGCCGGGCGTCGACACTAGCGCCGTGCCGTTCGCCACGCGCGGGTTTGATGATCTCCACATGTACTTTGGCGGCGTGCAGGCCGTGCAGCGCACCAGCCAAGGCGAGCTGATCGCCGTCGCCGACCCCCGCCGCCGCGGTGGCGCGATCGTCACCTAGATACTCCCCACATCGCCTTGGCTCTCGCCGCCTTCGCTATAATCCAACGCTATGCCTGACTCAAACATCGATCCCTTCAGCGTCAAGCAGACGCTCTCCACCGCGTTGGGGCAACGAACGATCCATCGCCTCGACGCGCTGAGCAGTCTCGGCGACATCGATCGTCTGCCTTACACCATCAAGATCCTGCTTGAAGCGTGCCTGCGCAGCCTCGACGGCCGTGTGATCACCGAAGACCACGTCAAGACGCTCGCCGCCTACGATGCCGGCGGCGTGGGCAAGGCGGAGATCCCCTTTCGGCCCGGGCGAGTCGTTCTTCAGGATTTCACCGGCGTCCCCGCCATGGTCGATCTCGCCGCGATGCGCAGCGCCATGGTCCGCATGGGCGGTGACCCCCGCAAGGTGAATCCACTCGTTCCTTGCGATCTCGTCATCGATCACTCCGTGCAGGTCGATGCGTTCAACTCCGGCGTGGCGCTGACCATCAACAACGAAAAGGAGTTCGAGCGCAATCGCGAGCGCTACGAGTTCCTCAAGTGGGGCCAGCGTGCCTTTGACAACTTCCGGGTGGTTCCGCCGGGCGCCGGGATTGTTCACCAGGTGAATCTCGAATACCTGGCCAAGGTTGTGTGGGACGCCGATGGCGTGCTCTATCCGGATTCGTTGGTCGGCACGGACTCCCATACGACGATGATCAATGGATTGGGCGTGCTCGGCTGGGGCGTCGGCGGCATCGAAGCCGAGGCGGTCATGCTCGGCCAACCTATATATATGCTCATGCCCGAAGTCGTTGGTTTTCGCCTCACCGGCCGGCTGCCCGAAGGGTGCACCGCGACCGATCTCGTGCTGCGCGTTACCCAGATACTGCGCGAGCACGGCGTGGTCAGTAAGTTCGTTGAGTTCTTTGGACCAGGTCTGGACGAGATGCCCCTGGCCAACCGCGCCACCATCGCCAATATGGCGCCCGAATATGGTGCGACCGTCGGGTTCTTTCCCGTCGATGAGCAGACGCTCACCTACCTGCGGCTGACCGGTCGCCCGCATGAGCTTGTCGAGACGATTGAGCAGTACTGCAAGGCGCAGCGATTGTGGCGCGACGACTCGTACCCCATCGCCTATTCAGCCACGCTCGAACTCGATCTGAACACGATCGAGCCGGCGCTGGCCGGTCCGAAGCGCCCGCAGGATCGCGTGCCGTTGCACGAGATGAAAGTCGAATGGCATCGTACGCTGGCCGATACCTTCAACAAGGCCCCGCCCTCCGAGGAGGTTCGCGTCGATTCCTGGTCGAACGAAGGTGGACCCGATCCCGAGCCTGCCGCTGTGGCCACGCTCGCCCCCGAACAACGCACCGCGGTGGTCGAATACGACGGCGCGCAGTTTCGACTCAAACACGGCGACGTTGTTATCGCCGCCATCACGAGTTGCACGAACACGTCCAATCCCAGTGTCATGATCGGCGCAGGGATTGTCGCGGCCAAGGCCAACAAGCTCGGCCTGAAGCGCAAGCCTTGGGTCAAGACGTCGCTCGCGCCCGGTTCCAAGGTCGTTACCGATTACCTCGAACGGGCGGGGCTCATGCGGGACCTCGAAGCGCTTGGCTTCTATCTCGTCGGGTATGGCTGCACAACGTGCATCGGAAACTCCGGCCCGCTGCCCGAGCCGATCAGCAACGCGATCATTGAGAACGATCTCGTCGTGGCCTCCGTTCTGTCGGGCAACCGGAACTTCGAGGGCCGAATCCACTCCGATGTCAAGGCGAACTACCTCGCCTCCCCGCCGCTTGTCGTCGCCTACGCCATTGCCGGCACCGTCGATATTGATCTGGTGACCGAGCCGATCGGGCGCGATCAGCAAGGCAACGACATCTACCTGCGCGACATTTGGCCGAGTCAGATCGAAATCCAGAAGCTGATCGCCGAGTGCGTCGATAAGGACCAGTTCATCGAACAGTACGCCAACGTCTTCGACGGCTCGGATGAGTGGAAGGCGATCAAGACGTCCGGCGGCGAGCAGTTCGACTGGTCGGATGAGAGCACCTACATCCACGAGCCGCCGTTCTTTATCGACATGCCGACCGAGCCGGCTCTGATTGCGCCGATCACCGGCGCGCGCTGTCTGGTGAAGGTCGGCGATTCAGTGACGACCGATCACATCAGTCCCGCCGGTGCGATCAAGCCCCAAAGCCCCGCCGGTGAGTATCTTATCGAGCGCGGCGTGCCGGTGAGCATGTTCAACAGCTACGGCTCGCGCCGCGGCAATGATCGGGTGATGACCCGAGGGACGTTCGCTAATGTGCGTATGCGCAATCAACTCGCCCCCGGAACTGAAGGCGGGTTTACCGCCGATTTCACAAAACTCCCCTCTCCCTCGGGGAGAGGGGATGGGGTCTCCGTAGGCGACTCGCCTGGGCGAGGTGAGGGTCTTACCGGTGTCGGTGGATATCCAGTATCCAGCATTTACGAAGCAGCGATGAACTACAAGGAAAACGGAACGCCGCTTGTGGTCCTGGCGGGTAAAGACTACGGCATGGGTTCATCGCGCGATTGGGCGGCCAAGGGGACGCTGTTGTTGGGTGTCAAGGTTGTAATCGCCCAGAGCTATGAGCGCATTCACCGGTCCAATCTCGTGGGCATGGGCGTCCTGCCGTTGACGTTCAAGGACGGACAGAGCGCTGACACGCTGGGTCTTGATGGCACTGAGACATTCGACATCGAAGTGTCGGACAATGTTCAGCCGCGCCAGGATATTGCCGTGAAAGCGACAAAACTCCCCTCTCCCCTTGGGAGAGGGGCTGGGGGTGAGGGTGAATCAAAAACAATTACCTTCACCACGACCTGTCGCATCGACACACCGATCGAGGTCGACTACTACCGCAACGGCGGAATCCTGCACACCGTCCTGCGCAAGATGGCGAAGGGGGCGTGAGAAGAAACCCTCGGCTGCCGCCTCGGGCTATGCGTGGTGGGGAATCTTGTTATTCAATAGCCGCGGGCGGAAGCCCGCGGTTTCTTCGTACCATATATAATACATAGCGATGCCGGCTTACCTGTTCACATTTCACGCGTACCGATCTTGGAACCCCGACAATCCTCGTGGCTTCGTTCAGCGCGGCAAGGGAATCCAGCCGCCGAACCACAATCTGGCTCGCGCGTATGACGCTGTAGCCGGCGCGGCGCCCATGATCTTTAGACGCGAGCATCAGCGAGTTCTGATTTGGATCGAATATGATGTTTGCGCACGTCGTGGCTGGCGGTTGCACTTCACGGCCACCGAGCCGACGCACGTTCACTATCTTGTCAGTTGGCGAGGAAGTGAGCCGTGGGATCAAGTCTCGACGCGCATCAAGAACATCGCATCCCTCATGCTTGGACGAAAGCTCCAGCGACGACAGGACAAGTGGTTCTCGAAGTCGGGATCACGAAAGCGGGTACGCGATCAACAGCATTTCCTTTATCTGATGAATGAATACCTGCCACGCCATAGCGGGTTGAAGTGGCGTGAAGGGAACGATCCGCCTCGTGAACCCGACGCGAAGAAACCCTCGGCTGCCGCCTCGGGCCATTGATGATGACGCGCTAGTTTATATCCTATCTGCGGGCGGGAGCCTGCGGGTTTGGTAGAACATTGATAATGCCGTATTCCTATGCGCTGCGCGGTTCGTTGTTTGTCGAAGCAATGATTGCCCGGGACGTAGGCTTGTCAATTCTTCCGGACACCGCACCGCGCCTTGGCGCGATGTCTCTGATCGATCTGCTTCAGATTAGCGCGTAGCACCAGCACAACGGAGTGCAACCTAGTATTTACGCTCGTGCGATGGGGGTATTACGACAGGCACAACTGCGAAGTTGGGGTTGACGCGCGAAGGAGTTCATGCGAAATGGCGAGAGCCATGATGTCGCATCCGATGTGAACGAGTATTCCGGTATCGTGGGGTGAAGCATGAATGATCATGAGCATATCGAGCCAACGATCAAGGTTGGCTGGTTTATTGGGAACTCTTAGCGATGGGTGTTGGGGGATGGTTCCTTGCGCAATGGAATCTTCTCTTGACATGGGGGATTATCTTTGCGCTGATGGCAGCGTTCTTGATCTGCGCAGGATACAACCGGACGAGACGAGTGGCGGGGTGTCTCATTGACGCGCGCAACCGGATGAGTCTATCTCGTTTTCAGCTTATCTGTTGGACATTGCTAGTGCTATCCGCGTTTATTACCGCGGTGTTGTATAACATCCAAGTCAATCTATCAGGGCAGGCGATGCTGGTCGCCATTCCGGAAGCGCTATGGGTTGTGATGTGGATTAGCACCACATCGCTCATCGGGTCGCCGTTGTTGTTGAAGACGACGAAAGATGAACTCGCAAAAGACAAACTGCCCCCGGGCACGTCTGAGAAGGACGCGAAGGTCCTACTGCCGGGCGCTGCATCATGCAATGATTGTATGACAGAAGCGAGATGGAGCGATTTGTTGCAGGGCGAGACAAACGCCAATGACAGGGTGCTCGATATTGCTCGGGTGCAAATGTTCTACTTCACTTGGATCGCGCTGCTGATGTACACGTACTTGCTCGTTGATACCTTTGTAAAGGCGGGATCCACAGCTGAGGCATATGGAATCGACTCGTTGCCACCCGTTTCCGGAGGGTTGATCGCATTGTTGGGCATCAGCCATACAGCCTATCTTGCGAAGAAGCGCATCAATGAGCCGGCTAGTAAACCCAAGGTTGAATCCTGAAAGGGAGTGGTAATATGAATCGAACCATCATCGCCGTTCCGGGCTTGCTCGGTATTGTGAGCGGAGCGACGTTCCTTCCGTCAGCTGTTGATCCGCCTGGACAGATTCATCGGCGGCCGGCTATCATGACGACGCTCACTGAGCCAAAGATTGAATTTGAACAGCCGGCCCGCGGTTGGGTTCAGACGAATTGTCGGTTCGGCATGCCGGAGCTGGCGGAAGATCATCCGTATGGTCCGACGTGGATCGTTCCGCACGAAGGATATGTATTGCAACTGAGTACGGTGGACAAGATTCCACTTTGGGTGTCTGAGAAAGTAACCGAGGCTCAGATTTCGGGAGATCGTCCTCGACGCGATCTGTTTCGGTTCGATCCCACGGTGCCGGAGCATCTTCAAGCGGGAAAACCTGACTATGTACGAACGGGGTACGACCGAGGTCACCAAGCGCCGGCAGGCGATCAAACGAGTAATCAACGACTCAAGGATGACACCTTTTTCTTGACTAACATGTCATCTCACAAGCCGCGATTGAATCGGTCGATTTCGCGGTTTCTGGAGGAATGGACTCGGGACCAGATCACCGCGACTGCGCCTGTCTACATCATCACCGGTCCGATCTTCTATGATTCGTTGGAGGAGAACCCACAGACAGCGGATGGGCTTGTCGAGTACTATTCGATCGGACCGGGTGGTGTAAGTGTTCCAACCCACTTCTACAAAATTGTGTTGCAGGCCAAGGGCGGACGATGGCGCGCGATTGCCTTTGTATTGGAGAATCGGAGCCATTCCAGAGGAGAGCGGTTTGAAGATTTCCGCCGGTCCATTGATTGGATCGAAGCGCGTACCGCTATCGATTTTTTTCCTGAAATGGATGATGCTATAGAAGACGCACTTGAATCCGAGATCGCTGCGATGTGGGATCAGTGAAGAGGAAGTGCGTCATTATTTCTAAACTCTTGAAAATTCAAGTGCTGGCGCCATTGATCAAGAATCATTTGGTAATGACCGTGGGTGTTGAGCTACGTACAATTGAGTATGAATGGTCAATCGCTCATCAATTCACTTGATCGATTCGCTGACGTTTTGCCAGTCGTCGTGAACGGCATATCAGTTGATGATGCGCGCTGGCGGCCAGAGGACGGCGCGTGGTCGATCCTCGAAATTGTCACACACATGGCTGATGAAGAGGTCGAGGATTTCCCGGCCAGGCTCAAGAGTACGCTCGCCGATCCGAATCAGGAATGGTCGCCGATCGATCCGGAGGGCTGGGCCGTCGAACGCCGTTACAACGAAGGTGATCTTTCCGAGCAGGTCCAACGATTCGTGTCGCTTCGTGGCGAATCGATCAACTGGCTGCGCGGTTTGAGCAACCCCAAGTGGTCGAATACGTTCGTTCACCCCAAGGGCAAGATTTCCGCAGGCGATCTTCTCGCGTCATGGGCAGCGCACGATGCACTTCATCTACGGCAAATTGCCAAGCGACTGTTTCAGATGACGCAGCGGGATGCCGGTGAGTATTCCACAGCATATGCGGGGAGCTGGACGGCGTAGCCGACAACGTTGAGGCGATCCAGACGCAAACGGTCCGCCAAACGTCCCTTAGAATCGTGGAATAGCGAGCCGGGCCGTCGAGTTAGGCCGATGTCGGCGAGCCGCGAAACCAAACTCGGCCGACATTCACCCTGCCGCGAGCGCTGCCATGCCCTACGACGCTGACCATAGCGGTGATGACGCGTATCGATGGACATCTGCGCGCGTGCTGCTGGGCGTCGCGATAGTCCTGGCGGCGGCGGCGGTCGTGACGGTCGTAGCCCGATCAACCCTCGGCGACCGTGGAGTGGCCGCGCCGGTCGACCGGACACTTCGCGCGGCCCGGCCGGTAACGTCTCGGCCGGCCGTCGGCGGGGGATTCAATTACGACAACCTGCTCGTTCCCCGCCAGGAGATCCATCACGGCGGACCGCCAAAGGACG
Organism: Planctomycetota bacterium; assembly: GCA_022571635.1. GTDB lineage: Bacteria > Planctomycetota > Phycisphaerae > Phycisphaerales > SM1A02 > JADFNO01. Next base: position 1,242 of record JACZXL010000038.1, on the reverse strand, counting down.
GTATCCCTGCCCTGATGAACCCGACCACCGTGCCTGTCGCCGACGCGGATTTCCTCAAGCCCGACGATCGTGTCATCGGCGTCGTTGTCGACGATGAAGCGCGGGCCTACCCGCTCGCGGTCCTGAACTGGCACGAAGCGGTGAATGACGAACTGGCCGCAGCGCCTCTGCTCGTCGTCTACTGTCCGCTATGTGACTCCGTCAGCGTGCTCGATCGTCGACTCGACGGCGACACGCACGAGTTCGGTATCTCGGGGTTATTATACAACTCCAATGTCCTGCTGTTCGACCGCGCCGACGATTCGCTGTGGTCACAGCTCGGATTTGCCGCAATAAGCGGGCCCAACGCAGGCAAGTCACTCCGGCATCTTCGCTGGGAGCTTACCACCTTTGCGAGTTGGTCGAAGCGCTATCCTGATTCCACCGTCGTGAGCTTCGAGACCGGATACAGCCGGGATTACCAAACAAACCCCTACGGCGACTACCTTGAGACTGATCGCTTGATGTTCCCGGTCGACCGCGAGGACACTCGGCTCAGTCCGAAGGATCGGATCGTTGCGGTGAAGCTCGGCGAGACAGTCAAGGCCTATCCGATCAGTGAGATACAGCGCGCTCCGGGCGGCGTCGTTCGCGACACAATTGACGGGCAGACGATTGTCTTGGAGTCCGACGAACAAACCGGCTCGGTTCGCGTCGCCGAGGCGCCGGACGAGGCCCTCGTCGTCCACACGTTCTGGTTCGCCTGGGTCGCCTTCCAGCCGCAGACCGAGGTCTACCGAAACGACTGACGACGGTGATCTGCTCGGGCAGATGACCAGTTATCCGCTGATACGCGCACCCGGCGACTGGGTCAAACTCACCTTCCTTCGGCTTTCACGCTAATACACATCCGCCGTGAACCACCTGCTTCGGCAGCATGGTTGGTAACTCGCCGACCCCGTCGCCGTACAATAGATGGAGTGCCCCTCCGCCAAGTTACGTCATGCAAGGCAGGGATCCCCTCACGGCCCTATCCTTACGCCGAGGACCGACCATGATGACGGCAATTCAATCCTCGCCCTGGTATCGAATCCGAACGGCAGCCGTCGCCATCACCGCCTCTTTGCTGTTCCTATTCCCGTCGGCCGCCCTCGCCCAGGGGCTGCCGATGTTTCCCGATCCGATCAACACCAAGACCCTCATCCAGTACGCCGATCGGCTCGAACTCTCCGTCGATCAGCGCCTGGCGCTCGAGCCGCTGCA
>JACZXL010000037.1 GCA_022571635.1 Planctomycetota bacterium | reverse complement strand
GGGAGGAGGAAGGGGTAAGGGGTGAGGCGTCGGCGGGGAGGCGGGGCCGGGGGGCGGGGCCGGGGGCCGGAGAGGATTGAAACACGGAGGGTCACGGAGAGCCACGGAGACTGAAGATGGCGTCAAGGGATCAAAGCATTGAGCCGTCCAGCTTCCATTGGGCCCCCGCGTTCGTTGACTACTGGCTGCGGTCATTGGTACCATCAAAATGAAGGTGCAGGTTGAGAAGCAAGACTGCTTCAGACTTGATCTTAAACAAGGGACCAAGGGCACGTTGGATTGGTATTCATGGCGCGCGATGGCTTCTCAAAGCAGGTGATCAACACGGTGGCGCTGCGAGCAGGGCACCTCTGCTCCAAGTGTCGTACGCCCACGGTTGGTCCGCACTCTGATGCCGAGAAGGCGCTTGTAACTGGCGAAGCTTGTCATATTCACGCGGCGTCACCGGGCGGACCGAGGTACGACAAATCCCAATCTCAGGAGGACAGAAAGAGTATCCATAATGCTATCTGGTTGTGCACGAAGTGCAGCAAGATAATCGACCGAGATGAGAAGCGGTTCCCTTCATCCACGCTGCTGGAATTGAAGGCCGAACACGAAGCGTGGATCAATGACGAGGGCATGATACCCCGATTGCCTGAGATTGAAGTCATAACGCGCCGAGGCCTTACGCTGGACCAAGTCGCCGGCGCAATTGTTTCTGCTGAGGACAATAGGAGATTGCGCGAACATGTACTTCGCATTCGTAATCCGAACAGGGTCGAGCTAACCAGTTTCCAGTGCCGAATACAATTGCCGGAACCGGTTATACAATCGATTGGTGATCGCCCGGCTGGTGTAGAATTACAATGGCTCCCTGATCGGCCTCAAATGACGGTGGTTGGCTCAGGAACGGTTGAGCGTATCGGCTCACTTCGCCCATGGCCGATCTATATGTGCCGCGCATCTAAACTCTTGGCTGCAGGAACTATCTCGATAAGTTTCCGCACTGTCGAGTCGTCTGACGGAACATCTTTCCTGCCTTCGTTCATGCGCTCGCCTGAAGACTTGAGGGCAGTGTACCACATATTGGGTTCGTTTCAGTACTTGCTTCGGGAGCAATATGTTACAAGAGAATTTGTGGTTTTCTTAGAGTTCGATCCAACAGCGAGAGCCATCAAATCGCTCCCTTGCGAGGATGTTGACGGTTCTCGCGAGATTAGAGTCTGCCAACTTGGCCCATGAAATCCTATCGCACACCTCCTTTCGATAGGGTATGGAAAATAGACTGGATTTTGCCGTAGGTGCTGCAGACTCGTGATTATGTGCATTTACACAACATGTGAGAGTTCGTGTGACAAGCGTTTATGATCCCTTGGAACAGTTCGCTGGCAATCCTTCAATCAATACGGATCTCCATGAAATCCTCGAGAGGACTTCTGAGCCATCCCGGTCCCGAATGCTGAAGAAACTCCGCGAACATATGCGCGCTTTGGAGAAGTATGGATCAGAAAACGTGGACGAAGGTGCGCGTCACATGTTTCGCGAGCTTCTCGTTGGTGACAAACTCAATCGAGCCGGTTACCGCCTCGAGTTCAGTCCAAACATCGAAGGGAAAACACCTGATTGGTACGACGAAGGGAGTCACCTCATTATCGAGGTGTTCACCTGCGAACGCGGTGGAGTCAGTGAGCTAGAGAAAAGAGTGGCTCAGTCAATCGAGGAAAAGGTTACGAAGTACCAGAAGATCATAGGGACACACTCCGTGAGTTTTGTCGTAGCAGTTCACGGAGACTTTGTAGCTTGCTTGGACTTTGAGGACTGCGAATATCTAATAGCCGATCATCACCTTTTTGATCGCTTTCCAGCGTTGAGCGGCGTCATCTATTTTAGCGAGAATGGCTGCAAGTCAGTTACAGGCGCTGATGGATCCACGCGCCGGAAGCAACTCTATAGCTATAGATTCATCGCTAATCCGAGTGCCGAACGTGCCATCGACCTGTCAGAGAGTTTGCAGGGTCCGTAAGCACAAGGAAGAAAAGGGACGGGAGTCTTGTTCAATTTCACCCCCCGGCCCTGGCCCCCGGCCCCCGGAAATGGGGGAGAGCGGGACAAGAATGTCAGCTTCCCAAGCTGGAAGTTACTGCGCTCTAACTGGTGAATCGCAAACTCAGCTATAGTGCCTCGGCGCGGGTCCTTGGTGTAATGTGTAACTATTGTTCCTATGAGCAAGAACTTATACATTCGCGGCTGATAGGATTATCACGACAAAGGAAAACAAAAATGAATAGACGCGCCACTGCGGTAAAAGCTCTCGGGGAGATTGCACTCCGGGTCAATGATCTAGATAGCATGCAGAAATTCTATGAAGAGGTAATTGGTTTAGAGGTATACAAGCTGTTCCCCAAGGCAGTCTTTTTTTACATTGCTGACGGTTACAAAGGCCATCCACAGGCTCTTGTATTATTTGATAGGAGAGAGGAATCAACTGGTCCTCAGATTCACAACTCAACACCACATGATGTAAGTCAGGAACATTCTACTCTTGATCATTTAGCATTCGAAATTGACTTAAAAGAGTATGAGAGTGAGCAGAACCGTTTGGAGCAACTCGGCCTATCTGTGAAAGCGAAATCATGGGACTGGGGGTGGCGTTCACTATTCTTCAGCGATCCAGAAGGAAATACTGTTGAATTAGTTTGTTATGATTCAGCTGTCAAGAAAACGAAATAGGGTGCAAGGCGACCGTAGAGGGAAGAGGTATCAAAGAAAAAAGACGGAAGAGGTGTCAGGATGATTTGTTTTATGGGGGTACGTGGCTGACAAGAATGTCAGCTTCCCAAGCTGAACCCCCCGGCCCCCGGAATGTGTGAGGGGTCCCGATTCCACTGGGATTGGCGGCGCGGTGCGCGGTTGATTTGGAGGCCGAGGATTGAATGTGAGTCGCGCGAAGCCGCAAGCGGCTTCCGGCTTGCGGGAGTTGACACAACCCGCCTTGCGCGGGGCTGTTTTTCTTCTTTTGGCGCCGAGGTATCAAGGCATCGCGCTGGTCGATTGAACGAGTAATCAGGTTGGCCTTGGCACTGTCAAGATAAGGCGAAGAAAAGGTGTCAGGATGATTTATTGGGGGTGAGAAGAGCGGACGGGCGTCTCTGTCAATATCATCCCCCGGGCCCCGGAAGTGGAAGGCAATCAAGACCCTCACCCCTAACCCCTCTCCCAGCCCCCGGAAATGGGGGAGAGCGGGACAAGAATGTCAGCTTCCCAAGCTGAACATTGCTGTACGTGAACAGCGAGCTCCCGATTCCATCGGGATGTCGCCCCGGTTCACGTGAGGGATTGGTCGGCGGAGCGGTGCGCGGCGGACGGGGTTTGGTGTGCGGGCGCGAACCGGGTTGGTCCGCCGCGGCCGACCCGGCTCGCGGGGATTGACACAACCCGCCTCGCGCGGAGCTGTTCTTCTTCTTTTGGCATCGAGGCATCGCGCTGTTCGCTCTGATCGGCTGCTCGGCGGTGGTAGGGCGGACAGAAAGACAACTACATCGACGAGTAGCAGAGGACGGAACGACTAGGGCATTGTCGGGGGCGCGGGGCTCGCGGTGCGGCTCGGAGTGACAGGAGATTAGTCGATTAGTTCTCATTGCGGAGCGTTGCGGAAAATCCGGATTGCTCGATCGCCGCGATCAACGTTTCGGGACTGATGCTGTTGGGCGGGTCGATGGTCACGCGCGCTTCACGCGCGTCGAAATCGACCGTGACGCGCTTCACGCCGGGAAGAAACAACATTGATATCGCAAGCTTGGAGGGGCAATCGGGGCAGCGCATGCCTTCGACGTCCAGTAGGATCACCTCACCGCTGATGGGGCCGAGCCGAGGGTCGGAACCGATCATCGTATCGGAACCGAGCGGCGTGCCGTCGGGGTTGTTAGTCCCGGCGATGAGGAAGCCGAGTGCGGCGGGGTCATCGCCGATCTGTTGAGTGATAGCCACAATATGCCGGTAACCGGCAAGGGAGCATTGACCAACGAAGCCCGCCTTGGCGCATCGGTCGCATTGCACAAGCATCGCCAGGGCGGGGTTGCTCGCGGAGGCTTCTCTCAGAGCGGAGTTGACCAGTGCGTTGGTCGCGCGCACCGCCGCCGCTATTTTCTGCTCGCTCGGCGGTGATTCGATCACCGGATCAAAGCCCAGATCGGACATGGCGTCATAGAGGCCCACCACCAGGTCATGTCCGCCTCGCCGTCGAGCGGGATCAACGTCGCGGAAACCGATCTGGTGCATCCAGTCCGTCGGTTTGGGGGGGTCGTCGATCCATAGCTGCTGTGGCGAGGCGGCGTAGAGCAAGTAGATATCCCAGGCCGGTGGTTGATCCAAAAGACCTTTGGCGAACGCATCGCCTACAAGGCGGTTCGGATCGTGGAATTGACGCACACGCGGATCGTTGAAGATGCCGGCCATTCGTTGCGCCGCTGCGTAGTCATCCCTAGCCAGAATATCGATCCACACTATGAAGACGCTGATGTCAGCGGAGGGGTACGCCTTCAACACCGACTCATTGACGGCGATTGCACCCGCGACGCAAGCGCCGCAAGTAGCTGAAACGATCGCCACCACCCGCGGCTTGTCTCGATCCGCGTTGAATCGCTCGATCAGGGGTTGGAGCGAGTTTTCGAGTGATATCATCCCGCCGTCATCGCGGATCGCCGGCTCATCCGAAAGAGTCGCCACACGAGTTGATGACCCACAGCCGAGTGTTGCCGTGAGCCAGATTGCAATGAGACCGAGGAGTACGTTGGGAACACGATGGATCAGCATGGTCGGTTTCCTTGTCCGACATTCCCCATATGACGTTGCCCGGCTCCACCGCCGAGCTATCCGAGCACAAGTGTAATGGCCCTCTCCCTCACGATATTCAAGCCCAGATGCTAATTTTCGCGCTTGGGTAGGTCAGGCCTTGGGCCTGACTCGCTTGTGGATTCGGCAGGCTCAAAGCCTGACCTACGGCCGAGCTGGCAGGCTCAAAGCCTGCCCTACTGATCTGGTCGAACCCTCGCCATTGAGGCTCGGGCTCTACTCCGCGGCGAGACGCCGCGGCTCTGAACCCTGCTTGCCAGCTGCCACTGACAGCGAAGCCCAGCGGCGTCGTTCCGCCTGCGGCGGATGGGCCGCCCCAGGCGATCACGCTGACAGTGACCACTGATTGTGTCTGGAAGATACCCGCTCGCTCAGAACGCGGCAGCTCTCGGATCTACCCGCCACGTCGGATCTTCGACCTCCCTTCGGTCGTCAGGTCCGGCTTGGAAGGGGGCTCCAGGCGGCGGTCTCGGGGGAATAGCGGCACAAACAGGGTGGATTTTGCGGTGATTAGAGCTTGCCTCTAGGGTGTGGGCGGATTATGTTCCTTAGGGCCGTCTGATCTGGACGGTTGCGGCGCTTTTGGTGCATCTACAGGCTGAATTATCGCCCATCGGCCTGGTCGAGCCTCGACGAGACCAGACGAGCGTCGGGTTCGGGGGGACGGGGGTCCGGAGGTCCGGAGGTCCGGGGGTCCGGGGGTCCGGGGGTCCGGGGCGTTTTCCAAGGACTACGGCGCTGCGGACCCGACCCGCAGAGCGTTACACGAAGTAAGAAAGGAATCACCCAGATGCGTCACACACGGTTTTCCACACTGGCGGCGATGGTCTGTTCATGCGCGATGAGCGGGGGCGCGTTCGCCCAGGTTCACGACACGAGGGGGGCAGCCACCGCTGCGGGGACGGGTATCGAGGCGCTGACAACGGTGCGCGTGGCCGGCAACCTGGATCACGTCGTCTTCGCCACCCACGCGCCCGGTGATTACACGCGATTGTTCATCGTGGAGAAACAGGGGTTCATCAATGTTCTGAACCTCAAGACGGGTGTTTTGAATGCCACGCTGTTCCTGGATATCGACGCCTTGGTCGGAGGCGGCTTCAGTATAAATGACGAACGCGGATTGCTGGGGCTGGCGTTCCACCCGGACTATCAGAACAACGGGTTCTTTTACGTCGACTACACGGACATCTCGGGGCGGACAACGATTCGCCGGTATAGCGTGTCGAACGACCCGGAGGTTGCGAACCCCGGCAGCGGCGTGACGGTGCTGACGATCTCCCAGCCCCAGGTAAACCACAACGGAGGGTGGATAGGCTTCGGTCCCAACGACGGCTACCTCTACATCGCCACCGGCGACGGCGGCAACTTCTGCGACACCGGCTCCGGCCACACCTCCGGCACCGGCAATGCTCAGGACATTACCAACAATCTGCTGGGCAAGATGCTGCGGATCATCCCCTCGACCAAGCCGTTCGTCGGCGGGTACGTCATCCCTCCGGACAATCCTTTCGTCGGCATCACCGGCGACGACGAGATCTGGGCCTACGGCCTGCGGAACCCCTGGCGGCCGAGCTTCGATCGAGCGACAGGCGACTTGTATATCGCCGATGTCGGCCAAGGCCAGCGGGAAGAGATTGATTATCAGCCGGCCAGTAGCACCGGCGGGGAGAACTATGGCTGGCGGTGCATGGAAGGCAACGCGTGCAGCTCCATCAGCGGCTGCTCCACCACCGGCTGCACCTGCTTCGATCCCGCCCTGACTGATCCGATCCACGAGTACTCCCACAGTGTCGGTTTCTCGATTACCGGCGGCTATGTGTATCGCGGTTGCGCCATCCCGACGCTGGACGGGACGTATTTCTTCGCCGACTACGTGTTCACGCGCCTCTGGAGCTTCACCTACGACGGCAACAACGTACTGAACTTCACCAGCCGGCTCGGGGAGCTGTCGCCTTCGTCCGATGGGTTCTCCATCAACCAGATTTCGTCGTTCGGCGAGGACGCGAGGGGCGAGCTATACGTCGTCGATCAAGGAGGCGGGGCCACCGGGCAGGTCTTCAAGATTATCCCGGTCAAGCCCACAATCTCGCCGGCGGACCTGGATTGCTCCGGTGAGGTCGGGGTGAAGGACTTGCTGTTCCTGCTAGGCAGTTGGGGTCCATGCGACGGCTGCCTAGCCGACCTCGACGGGGATCACTCCGTCGGCGTGAAGGATCTGCTTTCCCTCCTCGGCAGCTGGGGGTGATGAAGAAGGGATCAAGGCACCGAGGCATCAAGGCATCAAGGGGGGAAAGGAAGGTGCTAGGCATTAGGCACTGGGCATAAGTCATGAGAGTTTCGCCGGCGGGCTTGACCCGCCGTGGCGACCGGAGCAAAGTGCGAGGGAAAGAAGAAGGCCCGCGGTCTCCCAACCCCTAACTCCTAACTCCTGACCCCTGACTCCCCCCTCATCCGTGTCAATCTGTGGTTCCTTCTTCAAAGAGACCCGGACCTTCGCGAAGCCTCAGGTCCGGCTTCGCCTGACCTTTCCCATTCAATTCCAACCCATCAGTGCTCATCTGTGTGCATCTGTGGCTTCTTCCTCTTCTCTGCGTTCTCTGCGGTTCTGCGGTGAGTCTTCTGAAGATGGCCGTGTTTCGCCGGCGGGCTTGACTCGCACCGCCGGGCCTTTTCGTGCGCCCACGCTCCGGGCGGCGGCTATGCTGAGGCAAGATCGCCCAGCCGGGCAACGAGAACAAGCCTTACCCAGGAGCGCATCTCGATGTTGAACCGACAACGATTCGCAACCCTCCCTCGGCGGACCCCGACCCACGTTCACCTTCTCGTGGGCATGATTCTTCTGACGGCGTTGAACACGTTCACCTACGCTGACGATGGGGTGAGCGTCACGACCATGCGGGCGCCGAACGGGGGGATTCAGCCGCAAGTTACGGTGGACGATCGCGGCGCGATTCACATGATCTACTTCGTGGGCTCCGTCCGGGCCGGGGACGTCTTGTACATGCGATCAACGGACGGCGGTGAGACGTTCACGCCGGCGATTCGGGTCAACAGCCAGCCGGACAGCGCGATTGCACTGGGAACGGTGAGGGGGCCGCAACTCGCGGTGGGACGCCGGGGGCGTGCTCACGTGGTGTGGATGGGATCGAAGCAGGCCGAGCCGAAGGGCCCCGACGATGAGACGCCGCTGTTGTATGCCCGGCTCAACGACGAACAGGACGGGTTCGAGCCGCAGCGCAACATCATCCAGCGGCAGCCGGGGCTCGACGGCGGGTGCGCGGTGGCGGCAGATGGGGGTGGGAACGTTTACGTAGCCTGGCACGCGCCGCGAACTCAAAAGCACAGCGAGCAGGATCGGTGGGTGTGGGTTGCACGCTCCACTGACGACGGTGAGACATTCTCCGTCGAAGAGGCGGCGAACACCGAGCCGACCGGCGCCTGCGGGTGCTGCGGCATGAGCGCGTTCGCCGATGCCGACGGCTCGCTTTATATCTTGTATCGCTCGGCCAAAGCGGTGGTCAACCGCGACATGTACCTGCTCACATCGTCTGACCGCGGCAGCAGCTTCGAGTCAAAGAAGCTGCACGTGTGGAACGTCGGGCAGTGCGTTATGAGTTCCGCCGCATTCGCGCCCTCGGCCGGCCAGGTGCTGGCGGCGTGGGAAACCAGACGACAGGTGTACTTCGCGAAGATGGACCCGGCGGCGAAAACGGTGACGGAGCCCGTCGCGGCGCCGGGGCGGGGGCCCAACCGCAAGTTTCCAGCGGTGGCGAGCAACGACCGCGGCGAGGTCATCCTGGCCTGGACGGAAGGGACGAGCTTCGGCAAGGGCGGGTCGGTGGCGTGGCAGGTCTACGACGCGAACGGCTCGCCGATTCCCGAGGCTCGCGGGAGCGCCGACGATCTGCCCGCGTGGGACTGCGTGGCCGTATTCGCTCGGGCCGACGGCTCGTTCACGGTCGTGTACTAGACCCCCCGGCCAACGCCACAGTCCGATCGTGCGGGATATACTGGTGCCCGCAAAGGGCCGATGACAAGCGGTTGCATCGCCTCGCCGAGGCGTCGAACGGCTCGGGGCTAGTAGCTCAGTTGGCTAGAGCGCACCCCTGATAAGGGTGAGGTCGGAGGTTCGAGCCCTCCCTGGCCCATTCACACCAACCCCTTGTTACCGCACGGGGTTGTTTGTTTGCGCATGGTCTGGCGGGGCGTTGGGTGATCCGAGCGGTCGTGCTCCGAATCAACGTCAATTCAACCGGCGGGGATGCGCGATTTGGCCTGTAGCGAAGGCTTCTCCTAACCGACAGAGAGAGAGCCGGCCCCGCGCGTGGGAGGGGGCGCGGCGGGGCCATGCCATGCCAGCCTTCTCCACGTCGATTCCCAGTCACGAGGCTCCACCCGACTCGCTCGGCGCCGGCCTGCCCCTCGCGCTGGGCGCTGACCCGCGCGCCTTGGACGGCGCGCTGAACGCGCTCACCGCCGCCGGCGCGACCTCGACCGTGCGTACCCTGCTAAGGGTCGCCCTGCTGCAGCCGGGCCGCACGATGCTGTGGTACACGAAACTCCTGAACCGCTGGGATGACCTCGGACGACCGGCTCTGAAGCCGAACCCGGTTGCCCGACGCATCGTCTGTCTCGCGGACCATACGATCGACCACCTGCTGCCTTTGGTGAAGGGATTCTGTGCGAGTCTCGGCATCGACGCCGACTTCGACCTCAAGGCGTTCGACTCGATCGAGGCTGAGATCCTCGACACCGGCTCGACGCTGCACTCGGACCCGGGCGACCTCGCGCTGATCGTGTTGGGGGAAACCTGGCTGCACCGGCAGCTCGGACCCCCCGGCCTGATCCCCACCGAGCGCGTCGCCCAGGCGACGGACATGCTCGATCGTCTCGTCAAGTCGGTCATCGAGCGCAGCGAGGTGCTCATCACGAACTTCGCCCCAGGCGCCGTCACGAGTCCGGGCGGATACGCGCACGGGGAGGGGCGTATCGGCTACACGGCGGCGATCGGACAGCTCAACGTCCACATGCACGGCATGCAGTCTCAGCGGGTGACGGTGATCGACCAGGTCCAGGCCGTTCACACCGCGGGCGGCCAGCGCGCGTACAGCGCGGCCAACGAGCAACGCGCCGGAATCCCCTACGAGCCGGCCTGCCTCGTCGCCCTTGCCCGCGAGATCGCGTTCACGATCGCCGCCCTGTGCGGCAAGACGCACCGGGCGCTGGTGATTGACCTGGACAACACGCTGTGGGGCGGCGCCATTGGTGACGCCGGGCCGCACGGTATCGTGACCGGCCCCGACGATCCCGAGGGAATGGGTTACTACCGGCTTCAGCAATACTGCGGCCGTCTCACCTCGCTGGGCGTGCTGCTGGCCGCAGCCAGCAAGAACTCGCCCGAGGTGAAGTCGATCTTCGAGGACAATCCGAACGTCGCGCTGACCGGCGACGACTTCTCGTCGATGCAGATCAGCTGGGACCCCAAGAGCCGCTCGATCGCCCGGATCAGCGCGGAGCTGGGCTTCGGACCCGAATTCATGCTATTTGTCGACGACAATCCGTTCGAGCTCGCCGAAGCGCTGGGGCGTCACCCGGACCTCGACGTGATCCTGGCGGGGCCCGAGCCGGCCGACACGCTGGCCGCCCTCGCCGACGGGCGCTACTTCCACACGGTCCGGATCACGGACACGGATTTGAGCCGGCACCGCCACTTGGCCGCCCGCCAGGCCGCCGCCGCGCTTCGCACGAGCTTCGACGACTACGACGAGTACCTCAGCGCGATCAGGATTCGCCTCGACGTGCAGCCCTATGGCGAGCCCAACCGGCGGCGCGTGGCCCAGATGCTGCAGAAGTCAAACCAGTTCAACCTCACCACGAGGCGACACACGCAACACGACCTCGACACGCTGCATGAGCAGGGGGCGACGATCGGCGTCTTCTCCTACGAGGACACCTTCGGATCGCAGGGCGTGATTGGAGCGATCGTCCTCGTGCCCCAGGGCGATCGACTGCGTATCGACAGTTGGGTCATGAGCTGCCGCGTGCTCAACCGGACGGTGGAACAGGCGATTGGCGCCTGGATGATGCAGTTCGCCGGCACGCGCCCCCTTCTGGGCGAGTTCATCGCCACGGACAAGAACGCGATCGTCCGCGATCTCTACGCCCGCCTCGGCTTCCGGCGGGTCGCTTCCAGCGCACCGGGCGATCATGAATGGTGGGAATGCGACCCGTCTGCCGATACACCCCCGACACACTTGGTCGAGCTCAGAACCAACTCTTGGGACCAGCACGATGGACACGAACAAGATCGACGAGATCGTGACCGACGTCTTCCGGACGTTGTTCCGCCAACCCGCGCTCGAGCTGCGTGACGACCTGACCTCGGCCGACGTCGCCGGCTGGGATTCGCTCAAGCACGTGAGCCTGATGATCCATCTCGAGCAGGAACTCGGGATCAAGTTTCACAGCCACGAGGTCGTGCGGCTCACGAACGTCGGCGAGCTGCGATCCCTGATTCGCGAGAAGTTCGCCCGGCAACCCGCGCGGCAAGCGTGAGCACGGCCACGCCGGCAACCCGACCGCTTGTCGACCACCCCCAGCTTGACGAGCTGATCGCGTACGTCGAGGCTCACCACCCTCGGTCTCTTGGGGGGATCGAATCCGCGCGGGCCGTCAACCCGGGGCGGTTCGACGAGATCGTCCAGATGCACCTGGAGTGGGCGGTCACCGCTCGGGGCGGCCGCGCCATCGGGGAGATGGTCGATGCGTTCGTGCAGTTCTGCACGGACATCGCCATGGAGCAGGCGCGGTACGAGCACCGGGGAAACTACGGACAGCGCACCTATGACGACGTGTACCAAGCGGTGTACGGCGCCGACACCATGGCGGAGTATCTGTGGGGCGCCTACCTGACGAACTTCCTCTGGCCTCATCACCTGGAGATCGCGATGATGTTCCGCGATCGGTTCGTGGCGAAGCTGGACGACGATGCGCGCATCGTCGAGCTCGCGCCGGGGCATGGCAGCTGGGGCGTCTGGGCGTTGACGGTGCTTCCCGACGCCCGCGTCCGCGGCTTCGACATCAGCCCCAGCTCGATCGCCATCGCGGAATCGATTGCCGAGGCAGCGGGCGTCGGGGATCGCGTGGACTACGAGCAGAAGGACGCCCTCGCGCCGGCAGTAACCTCCGCCAGCGCCGATGCGTGCATCTGTTCGTTCCTCGTGGAGCACCTGGAGCGCCCCGACGCCCTCTTCGCGACGATCGGCGATCTGCTGCGCCCCCACGGCATCGCATTCGTCACCGGCGCTTTGACCGCAGCCCACACCGACCACATCACCGAGTTCCGCCGCGAGTCGGAGCTCGTCATACTGGCTGAGAACCACGGCCTGCGCGTGCTGGAGACATACTCCGGAAGCCCCGGGCGAACGCTGCCCGACGCGCGATTCCTGCCCCGCTCCATGGCGCTGCTCCTTCAGAAGCGGGCCAACGACATCTGGTAGCGCAGCGCCCCGGTGTCAGCGAAAAAAACACCCCGAACCGCGAGATCGACTTCGGCACGTCCGGTAACCGGCCGATGAAATCGGGCCGTGCTCTTCAATTCGGTCCACTTCCTGTTGTTCCTGCCCGTAGTGCTCGTGGCCTATGCAATGCTGCGCCATCGCGGGCAGAACCGCATGCTGCTGATCGCGAGCTACGTTTTCTACGGCTGGTGGGACGAGCGATTCCTTTTTCTGATCGCCCTCTCGACCGTGGTCGACTACTGGTGCGGTCTGACGATCGGCCGCGGTCGCCTCACCGGCCGCCAGCGTCTGGTGGCTTCGTCGTGGCTGGCGCTGTCGGCGCTGTGCTTCGTCGCCATCAACTGGTCGGCGGTACGACTCGGCGGACCCGAAGGCATCAGCGTTGACTGGTCGTCATTGATCGATCCGCTGGGCGGGTGGGCCCTGTGCGGGGCCTTGGGTCTTGTCGCGATCGCCAACCTGTTTCACGGATTGGTGTCCCGGCTCGACGAGGACCACCGCCGCAAAGTCGGCCTGTGGACGAGCATCGTCGTCAATCTCACGGTGCTCGGCGTCTTCAAGTACTTCAACTTCTTCGTCGGCTCCGCCGAGGACGCCCTCCAGGGCTTGGGCTTTGACGCCCAGTTGCTGCGTCTGGACATCGTGCTTCCCGTGGGCATCTCGTTCTACACGTTCCAGACGATGTGCTACACGATCGACGTCTACCGCGGCAAACTGGCGCCGACCGCCCGGTTCCTCGACTTCGCGTTGTACGTAGCGTACTTCCCACAGCTCGTAGCCGGCCCGATCGAGCGGCCTAACGAGCTGCTGCCTCGCCTGCAGAACCCGCGTCACTTCGAGCTGGGCCAAATCCAGCGCGGACTTTTCCTGATCCTGCTGGGGCTCTTCAAGAAGGTGGCCATCGCGGACGGCGTCGCGGCGAGCGTCTACTCGATCTACAACTCGACGGGAACCGTCGGCGCTCTGGACGTCGCGGCGGCGACCCTGCTCTTTTGCGTGCAGATCTACTGCGACTTCTCCGGCTACTCCGACATCGCACGCGGCGTGTCCAAGCTGCTCGGCATCGACCTTGTGACCAACTTCCGGGCGCCGTTCTTCTCGCGCAGCCCGGCCGAGTACTGGCAACGGTGGCACATCAGCCTCTCGACCTGGCTGAGGGACTACCTGTTCATGCCGCTCGTCTTTCTGGACCCGCGGCGGCGCATCTACCTGGCCCTGATGATCACGATGCTGGTGGGCGGCCTCTGGCATGGGGCATCGTGGAACTTCGTGCTCTGGGGCGGATTCCACGGACTGTTGCTGGTTGTCCACGCCGTCTACCGGGACCGGTGGCCGGCCCCCGATCCCCGGGCCGTCCGTCGATGGCGTGTCATGGCCGGGATCGCTCTGTTCTTCACGATCAACTGCTACAGCTTTCTGTTGTTTCGCGCCGGATCGTTCGCGCAGATCTTCGACTTCACCACTGCCGTCGCGACCGGAGCTGGGGGCCTGCACCTGTCCATGAACCTCCCGGCGCTCTCCGCGGTGCTGGGGATCCCGTTGCTCTTGGGCTTGGATCTGTTCGAGTACGCCACCGGCGACGCCACGGCCTACCGCAGACTTCCGGCGTGGGCCCGGGGCGCACTGTATGCGTTCCTTCTCTTCGTCATCATCATGGGGACGGGCAATGAGCCTACTGAGTTCATCTACTTCCAGTTTTGACCGATCGCCTTCGTCGCCGGTGCAGCGGGCGGTGGTGGTCGTGCTGTGGACGCTGTTGTTCCTCGTGGTCATCGACGTCGCGGTGGGCCGCCTCTTCGCCGCCCCGCCCGTCGGCGTCGAGCCGGGGCCGCTACAGCGCCGCTTCGCGGCGGGGCGATCGGTGGAGGGCAAGCTCGCCCGGATGGTCCAAGAGACCGACGAGTCCTCGGCCCCGGTGGCGTCGGCGGGGTGGTACGGATCCCGACGCAACCAGCCGACACGCGCCGAGCACCCCGGCGGACTGTTCGTGGCGGCGTACGGCATGTCCACGTCCTTTCGCGTGTGCTATGCCATGCAAGAGTTGGAGCCCACGCTGACGCTTCGTCTCGTCGGCGGGCCCAACGCGCCGCTGAGCCACTCCTATGACGGCTACCTGAAGGACCGAAATCGTCATGACGCCGACGTCGTGCTGCTTGGCGTCTCCGCGTGGGCCCTGGCGGGTCTCGAGTCCATGACGCAGATGCTCATTCACTTCGACGCGCCCGCGCCCTACACCTATCCCGTGTACCGGATCAGCGACGGCGAGTTGGTCGCCACCAGACCGCTCGTCCAATCACTCGATGAGCTCCGTCGCGCCATGGGCGACGCCGATCGCTGGGAGGCGTTCCGCCGCCAGCTCGCCGAGCACGATGCGTACTACGACGACCTCGTCTTCAGGGGCAGCCCGCTCGACGAGTCGACGCTTGTGCGTTTGCTGCGCCGGGGCTGGGGTCAGCGCCAGAAGCGCCGCCAACTGGCGCGGGTTCACGACGCCAACGGATACCGGTCCGACTCGACCGTCGGGCCCGTCGCCCGGGCGATCATCCGGTCATTCGCCGAGACCGTGCGGGCCGACGGCCGGCTTCCGATCGTCATCCTCTTTCACGAAAAGGGCTTTGATGATCATCTGTACGCGCTCGTCGCCCCGACCCTCCGGGAGCACGAGATCCCCTTCCTCTCCACCCACGAGCTTGCCCCCGCGTCGGACCACGACAGCTTCCTGCCCGACGGCCATTTCACCGCCGAAGTGGACAAGCGGATCGCCCGCGAGGTCCTCGCGGTCATCTCGAGCGCTCGGTAGCGTCGTCGGCCTGCACAACCTCATCCTGCCCGGCGATATGAAGCTGATCCTCAATCAGGTGATCTACAAGCACCATTCCGATGTGGAGCCCTGCCCACGGGTCAGCATCTCAGGGGTTCAATGCGTTATGCTGATCGATCCAGCGCGAACGCATCCTTGATCAATTGCTTCACCGGCCCATCGACGTTGCCGGGGTCTTTGATCTTGACGTGGCGCATTCCTTTGCCCGTGCCTTCCAGTCTTCCGTGCGGGTCATCAAGCTCAGTCCCACGAAAGAATCCGAACGTAATGTGATCCTTTGCCCCGGAGATGTAGCAAACGTCCTTGACCTTCCCATAACAAGGTTGACTCCACTTGAGCTCTTCCGTGGCGTTCGGCTCAACCTCGAAGATCGTCTTTCTCAATTTCTCTGCACACTTCGCCAACTTTGGCGAAAGGCTCTTGAAATACAAATCCACTTTGCTTGCGGCTCGCGCCTTGGCCATGGTCTTGCTCCTTCAGCGTATCACTTCTTCGGCCAGCGGATCTCACTGACGCCGACGAACTGGGCGAGCGATTCGACGGCGTTTTGTAGTTCCTTGTGTCGAGCCTTGGTGGCCTTCACTTTGCGTTCCCACCACACGCCTTTGATTTCCAATTGTTCTCGGTCGCGATGGAGTTTAGGATCGAGTCGGCCGATCAATCGGTCACCTTGGAGAATTGCCAGCACGTAGTAGCCGTAGACTCGCTTGGCTGCGGGAACAAACCCCTCGAACGTGTAGCCAAAATCAAACAGACGCTTGGCGCGCTTGCGATCGCGCAGCACAGGATCAAATGGACAGAGTAGGCGTATCCCCTCGGACGGCGGTTTTGATTCGCCCAACCGCTTCTCCCAATCAACCACAGCATACGCCTCACGAGGTTTCGATCCATCGGCAGGCTCAACGACCACCTCGCTGATCTGACCTTTCTTCAGCGCCTTCGTGCACCACGTCTTCGCATCGGCGAGACTGATCGCGCGGAGAAACGCTGCGATCTCACTTGGCGTCCCAAAGACAAGGCGATCAAGGGCCGTGCGGCACGCCCATTCGATATGTTCATCCTTGGGCGGGATAGGCTGGGCCAGAACATCAGCCGGCAATACGCGATCAGTCAGATCATAGATCTTGTGAAAGTTGCGCCGGGCGGTGACGGCAAGCTGCCCGGTGTGCCACAGAAACTCCAGCGCTGCCTTGGCGGGTTTCCACTCCCACCACGTGCCCGACTCCCCCTTTCGATCATGCTCAAAGTCCTTTGCCATAAGCGGACCTTCGCGCTCGATGCGTTTGAGCACATACTTGATCGCCTGACTCGGCCTCTTGCCCATTCGCTCGTTCCACCATGCATTGGCGCGGATGCGCTTCTCGGCCCGAGGAAAACGCAATCGCCAATGACGAAACCACCGGCTGGGGATGATGGATGCATCGTGCGTCCAATGCTCAAACGCGCTGCGCCGTTTTTCAAGCAGTTGGGTCAACACCTTGCGATCGTAGCCTGGCCGCCGTGTGAACAACGTCAGATGATGGGCTCGCTCCAACACATTGATCGAATCGATCTGCACGTAGCCAAGTTGATCGATCAGCTTCATCAAGGCCGAGGCTGTGACCTTCTTGGAATGATTCGAGCATAACCCTTGCGCATCCAGAAGAAGCCGGCGAGCGGCTGCAGCATCTACGGTCGGTTGGCTCGTCGAGATCGGCAACGCGCAGTCGGTCTTTGTTAGCGGTTCATGTTCAAGTTCAGGTTCAAGTTCACGTTCAGGGGCGGGCAAGTTGCCAGGACCATTCGCTGGTCTTCATCTCGCCGTCTTCTTCGCCTTCAATCGAGCCATACAGCCGGTTCCCCTGTCGGTGGTACCGGATTCGTGTCGGGAAGTCGTGGTCAGCAGTGGAAAATACCACACGTTGGCCGTCGAGTCGAAGCAAACCAAACGCGGTCGGTGGGTAGCGCCCGCCCGGACTGGCGTAGTACATGATCCCCCGCGGCGTTTCCTCGATGCGAAGAAACTCGAAGGCGACGGTCACGCCGTTGATGATCGTGCGGTTGACGCCGAGCATCGTTCCCCCCGCCGGGAGCGTCCAGTGTTCCTCGCTGATCTGCCGGCCGTCGACGTTGATCCAAGCGCCGGCGAGCCAGGCCAGTTGTGCCAGCTCGGTCGAACGATCGACGAGAAGCCTGGCCGTCTCGTCATTCGTCGTCGAAGCCTGAGGCGGCGCTTCACACGCGAAGGTGAACAGAACAAAGCCCATAAAGCACCACAGAAGTCGTCTCATAGCAATCCTCTTCAAAAGCAAGTGTCGATCCGGTCCAACGACCAGACCATCGTAGGTGTTGCTGAGAAAATGGAATGATTCAAGCTGCGGCTTGTCCTTGGATTGATCCCAACAATGCCCCCAAGGGCCAGGAGACCCCTTATGAAGACCGATCGACTGTTCAAAGTGCTGGCGGCGGCGTTCATCGTCGCGTTGTTTTACATCGGCGGCGCCTTATACGAGCTAGCGGGCGGGGAACCGCTGACGCCGGCCGCCTACGGCCAGGCAGGGCTCATCGGCCCGGCCCTGACCGTCGATGCTGAGAACATCCTCATTACCTCGAGCGCCGACGGCAAGACGCTGTACCTCTGGACGTTCGGCCGGCGGACGCTCAACGAACTGCGCCTGCCAAGGTTCCAGGGAACGATCACTCCGTACGACAAGTAGCGATTGGATGGGCGCAAGCAACGCCTAGGTGGTCGTCTGATCCAACTCTGCGAGTCGTGCTCTAGTGCGCTCCAATACGGCTTCATAGTCGTCGTGGCTGTAGTAGGCATCGTGCAAAGAGTCCGAGATGGCGTCGATGAACCAGCGCATCTTCGCCTTGTTGGCGACGATCTGGGCCTGATCGGTAGCGGCGGCAGGATCGGCGTTCTCCCGCGCCAACGCACGCAACAGCGATTCACCGCCCAGTTGTTCCACGAATCCGTGCGCTTGTAATGCGTGCAACAAGTCCTTGGTCGTCGCCGGCTCGTGCCGACGGTGCATCTGGATCACCGCATCGAAAATCCGCCCGTGCTCGGGACGAAAGAACGACTCTCCGCTGGGGATGATCCGGCGAATGCCCGCGATGAGCGCCGGCTCGGCGATCATCGACCCGAGCACAACCTTCTCGGAATGGACCGAGTATGGCGGAACCTTGATCGCGCGAACTCGAGATACCGTCACCGCGGGCTCCTTGGTTGTGGCGCCA
>JACZXL010000266.1 GCA_022571635.1 Planctomycetota bacterium | reverse complement strand
CTTGGGCGGTGTGCAGCACAGCGTCCGGCGCCCGAGCCACGATCATCTCCGCGTGATGAGCGGGCGAGATTCGATCCTCGTCTCCGCGGATCACCAACAGCGGGCAGTGAAGTTGCCCTGCATCTTCAAGCGTGCGGTGTTGCCGCAGGCCGCGCAGTCTGAACCACAACATCGCCAGGTCGGTCAACGGACGGGTCGGTAGGCCCGCGGCCCCCAGTCTGTGCCGCAGCGACGTGTGAAAGTCTAGGTAGGGCCCGTAGGCGATGAGTCCCACAATACGCTGGCAAACCGCCTCGTCGGCAGCGGCGGCTGAGATGGCGATCACGCCGCCCATCGAAGACCCCACGAGAATGAACCGTGCCTCGCCGAGTCGCCCAAGCAACGCGATCAGATCAGCGTCCTCGTCGCAGCCGAGCCGACTGGGCCCGCCCGTCGCTTCGCCGTGACCGCGCAAATCGTAAAGCACCAGCCGATCGCACAGCTCATCCCACGGCCGTATCCGAGCGAGCAGATCAATGCGCGATCGCCCCCACCCGTGAAGGAACACCGCGGTGAGCAGCGGCGGCCTATTGGATCCGCGCTCTTCAAAGCCCACGGCGTGCACGCCGTGGGCTTTGGTGCATGCGATCTCCCACACCGGCAGCTTCGCCCCGTCCGGACGATCAAGCGTCCACGACTCGAAGCGCAGATCAAGCTCACCGGGATCACACGCCAAGCTGTGGGCCAGGGCGTACCCAGCGGTGTGGCGCGGCGGGTGTGTCGCGCCATGCACGAGCATCGCCGCCAGCAGCACGCCAAGCACCGCCAGTGCGATCAGCAACAAAATGGCCAGGCCCACAAGTTCCTGCATGGCGGGCAGTCTATCCGCCCGGGCGGTGGTGCTACACTGCCGCTTGCCCATGAAGCCCACACTTAAAGTCGGCAACACGGCTGAGGTGACCGCCCTCGTCACCGAAGACATGTGCCCCGCGTTCGACGGTGTCGTCGTCCACCGGGTGTATTCGACATGGTCCATGGCTCACCATATGGAATTGGCCGCGCGGAAGGTGCTGGCCCCGCACCTGGACGAGCACGAAGAGGGCATCGGATCGCACATTTCGATCGACCATCTCGCGCCGACGCCCGTAGGCCGAACCGTTCGAGTCGTGGCTGAAGCAGTTGAAATTGACGACTCAACTGTTGTCTGCGAGATATGCGTTTATGATGGCGATCGTCTCGTCGGGCGAGGCCGGCAAATCCAGCGTGTCTTGCCGAAGAAGAAGCTCCAATCGCTGATTCAACGGAGCCAACGATGACAAGTACAACCCTTGAGACCAAACCCATGACGGCTGAACAACTCATCCTCGTCGAGATCGACGGCCCGGTCGGCATCATCAAACTCAATCGCCCCAAGGTTCTCAACGCGCTCAACCCGCAGTTGATGACGCAACTGGCGGAGCAGTTGGAGGCGTTCGACAAGGATGACTCGATCTATGTGATCGTCCTGGCGGGCAACGAACGCGCCTTCGCAGCCGGGGCGGACATCGGCGACATGGCTGAGTGCTCGTCGCTTGAGATGTACAAGCGTGATCAGTTCGCGACATGGGATCGCATCAAGCGCACGAAGAAGCCAATCGTCGCCGCCGTCAGCGGTTACGCCTTGGGCGGTGGTTGTGAACTGATGATGTTGTGCGATGTCATCATCGCTTCGGACACTTCGCAGATCGGTCAACCCGAGATCAACATCGGCGTGATGCCCGGCGCGGGCGGCACGCAGCGTTTGACGCGAGCCGTCGGGAAAGCCACGGCGATGGATGTGATCCTGACCGGACGATTTCTCAACGCAGCCGAAGCGCTTGCCGGCGGATTGGTGAGTCGTGTCGTCCCAAGAGAGCATTTCTACAGTGAAGCCTTGCGCATCGCCCAACAGATGGCCGAAAAGGGCCCGATCGCGCTTCGCCTGGCCAAAGAATCGGTTCTCAAAGCGCACGAGACGGCGCTCAGCGAGGGGTTGGAATATGAGCGCAAGCTCTTCTATTCACTGTTCTCCACGGACGATCAAAAAGAAGGCATGCGCGCATTCATGGAGAAGCGCAAACCGAACTTCAAAGGAAAATAACGATCGGAAATCCGCCATTTAGCCGTCCCGATGGAATCGGGACCCCGCGTTTTCTTCAACCTAGGACACGACCATGCCCGCCACCACTGCTGCAACAACCTTCGAGATGCTCACCGTCGAGACCTCCGATCGAATCTGCACGATCACGCTCAATCGCCCCAAGGTGTATAACGCCTTCAACGATCAGCTCACGTTTGAGTTGCAAGATGCGCTCAAGCAGGCCGAGCGCGATCACGACGTGCGCGTGATCATCATCACCGGCGCGGGCAAAGCCTTCTGCTCCGGCCAAGACCTTGGTGATCTCAAGGAGCGGTACGTACCCGGTTATGTCCCGGAGTTCGCCAAGGACCTCGATCGTCGCTACAACCCGATCGCCAAGCGCATCATCAATATGGGAAAACCCGTCATCGCCGCGATCAACGGCGTGGCGGCGGGCGCGGGTTGCAGTCTCGCCCTGGCCTGCGATATCCGCATCGCGTCGCAACACGCGTCACTCATCGAAGTGTTCATCAACGTCGCGCTGATCCCCGATACGGGCAGCACGTACACCCTGCCGCGGCTGGTTGGACTCGGCAAAGCCAAGGAGCTTTGCTTCACCGGCGACAAGGTTGATGCTGAGGAGGCGTTGCGAATCGGGCTTGTCAATCGCGTTGTGGATGCGGATCAGTTGATGGATGAGACGCGAGCATTGGCGAAGAAGCTCGCGTCGCTCCCCAGTCGTGGGATCGCGCTGACCAAGCGATTGTTGAACCAATCGTTTGATAATGATCTGGAAGGTCAGCTTCAAGCGGAGTCATTCGCGCAGGACACGGCAGGCCGAACCGAGGACCATTTCGAGGGCGTGAGCGCGTTCCTCGAAAAGCGCAAACCACAATTCAAGGGATCCTAACGTTTAGCCGCGACCCAAAGGGGAGCGCTTCACCATCATGGTCCACGCCTACCACCTCATCTTCTGTGCCTACGGTTTCTGGCTCCCCAACGATCCGCGCGGATCGTGGTCCGACTTCGTGGGTGCTTGGGAGCTGTTGAGATTTGGAACAGCTACGAAGACAGATACCCGCCGATCGGTCGCCGGCGTTGCACATGATCGGGTAGTTCGGCAAGCCGCCAAGCGCGAACTGAAGCACCCACCGGTTCACTTTACGGGTGTTCAGGCGCAGAGCATCGGCCGTGGTTTCGCCAGTTTCGCCCAGCGGTCCGGCGTGAACGTATTGGCGTGCTCTATCCTTCCGGAGCATGTTCATATGGTCGTATCACGTCATCGGTTTAGGGTGGAGCAGATTGCGAATCTGCTCAAAGGCGCTGCGACAAGACAGTTGTCAAGCGACCGTTTGCATCCGTTCGACTCGTCGCAGCCGACGAACGACCGTTTGCCCAACATGTGGGCTCGCGGACAGTGGAAGGTGTTTCTTAATTCCGAGGCGGATATCTCCAGAGCCGTGCGCTACGTCCAGGACAACCCGTTGAAAGAAGGGAAGCAGCGACAACGTTGGGGCTTTGTGCGGACGGTCGCCGCGCGAAACGCTCCCCTTTGGGTCGCGGCTAAACGCGCTGATGGCTGACGGCTCTTCCACCCTCGGGATCATCGGCGCCGGCACAATGGGCGCGGGCATCGCGCAGGTCGCGGTCACGACCGGGTGGAACGTCGAGTTGATGGATGTCGATGAATCGATCGTCCGCAACGCCATCGATGGTATCGTCAAACGCCTCGATCGCCTCGTGCAGAAGAAGCGGATCACGCAGGAACAGCGAGGCGACGCGGCCGGTCGATTGCTCGTGGCAAGCTCACCCGATTGCCTCAGCCGTTGCGAATTGGTCATCGAAGCGGTCGTCGAGGATCTCGATATCAAGTCGAAGGTGCTCGAAAACGTCATGCCGGCTTTGCGCGACGATTGCATCATCGCCACGAATACATCGTCCCTGTCGATAACCAAAATTGGCGAGACAATCGGTCAACCGCACCGTACCGTCGGAATGCACTTCTTCAACCCCGCGCCGATCATGAAGCTGGTCGAGGTTATCCAGGGCGCGGAAACCGATCCGGCCGTCGTCGATCGTGTCGCTGAGATCGCGGTGAGTTGGGGCAAGAAGGTTGCGCGGGCTGCGGACGTGCCTGGGTTCATTGTCAATCATGTGGCCCGGCCGTACTACCTCGAAGCGTTCCGCATCCTTGAGGACGGCTACGCTTCGCCGGACGTAATCGATCGCGCGATGAAGTCGCTCGGGGGCTTTCGCATGGGCCCGCTGGAATTGACGGATTTCATCGGCCAGGATGTCAACACCGCGACCACGCGCTCGGTGTGGGAGCAGTTGGACCGACCGGCGTTGCTTACACCGAGTCAATTGCAGGAAACGCTTGTTGCTGATGGATATTTGGGTAGGAAGACGGGGCGCGGTGTGTATGACTACAGTGGTGATGAACCGGTCGTTGCGTTGCGGGTCGATCACAGATCGTTGGAGATGACCGCGGAGCTGCGCGAAGCCGCAAGCGGGTTTGTGCGAAAGGCGACGAACGAGACCGGCGACGAATTGGAGGAATACATCTTTGCGCGGATTCTCGTCGCGCTCATTACGCAGGCCAAACTTGCCAACGAGCGCGGCGTGGCGGAGAAAGCGGACATTGATACGGCCCTCAAGTTCGGCGTGAACTACCCCAAAGGCCCGTTTGAATGGGCCGATCAGATTGGGCCCGAGCGACTGAATGCGCTGAAGCGTGCGCTGGGCTGAAGGCTGACCGGTGAAAGCTAGCTGGGTGCCACCGACAGCGTAGCGCAGCGAAGTCGTC
The DNA here is from genome assembly GCA_022571635.1 of Planctomycetota bacterium. Classification (GTDB taxonomy): domain Bacteria; phylum Planctomycetota; class Phycisphaerae; order Phycisphaerales; family SM1A02; genus JADFNO01. The sequence goes on along the minus strand of JACZXL010000266.1, from coordinate 298 downwards.
GGTGCATTTGGAAGTTTGCCACCCGTTTTGCACCGACGACTCGAAGACTCGCTGTCGATGGCACCCCAATCCGTGAATCCTGAATTCTTCTTCTCCCCCAAACCGCTATCATTGCTCCTATGCGACGAGCCGCGATCATTACGGCCCTCCGCACCCCGATTGGTCGCTATGGCGGTGCGCTGGCGGCGGTCCGGCCTGATGATCTGGCCGCCTTGGTCATCGGCGAGGTGATCAAGCGATCCGGCATCGACCCGGCCACCGTCGAGGATGTCTACTTCGGCGCCGCGAATCAGGCTGG
>JACZXL010000265.1 GCA_022571635.1 Planctomycetota bacterium | reverse complement strand
GATCAGCCGCGGCGCCCCATCCGCCTGGCGGTTTTTCTGCCGGACGGATCGGCGCTTCTTGGCGAAGGGGTCTGGGTCGTCGATAACGACGGCCGGGCACGAAGAATCGAAGTGAATCCCTGGACGGGTCTGCCCATCTTCGGCGCGACCGCGGTGAACCGTGGCGCCGTTGAGGTCGCCGATGATGCGGAGCCGGATGACGAGTTCGAGGAGTTTGAGCGCGACGAACAGCGCGATGATGAGGGGGTCGATTCGGAGGATGCCGAATCCATGTCGGGCGAGGACGACCGCGCCGCTGAACCGGATGAGGAGCCTGACGAGCGGTGATCGCCATCGGCGCCATTCCGAAACCGCCCAAGCGCCGAGGTGCGTTGTTGCTGGAGGTGTTGCTGTCGATCGCGCTGTTCGCAGGAGCGTCGGCGTTCGCCCTCGGCGCGGCTAGGAGCGTCTTTGACGCGCTTGATCGGACCAAGCGCCAGCAGGAGGCGGTGGACATCGCGCGGTCGAAGATGGCGGAACTGGAAGCGGGATTGATCACCGTCCGCGACTTGCGCTCGGAATGGACCGGCGAGATCGGGTCCTACGAGCCGGACCTCGACTTCGACGCGCCGGGCAACGGGCTTCGGTGGACGATCGAGGTTCAGACCTTCCCCAGCGAGTTTGGGGGACTGAATCTCGTCGAGTTGACCGTCACCGAGCTGACGGACCAGACGAGCGACGATGGTGGTTTCGTGCCGATGAGCTTCACGCTCCGTCAACTTATGCCGCCGCGCGAGGCCGAGGTCGAGGCGTATCAAGAAGACGAATTGCTCGAGGGTTTGCCGGAGGGTGAGCCGTGAGCCGACCGCCAATCAACCGGGTTCGTCGCGGCTTTACGCTGCTGGAGGTGTTGATCGCCATCGGGTTGGTGCTGGCGTTGCTGGGGTCGATGTTCACCTTTATGTTCGACCTGCTCTCGTCACGGGATCGAGCGCTTCGGTACAGCGCCAAGCAGCTCGCCGCGACGACGCTCATCGAGCGCGTCGAAGCGGACTTGATGACGTGTGTGGTCGGTGACGCCGATTCGGGTTCCGGCGTCGAGGGTGATACCCAACGCCTGCGCATCCTGACCCGCTCCGTGGCGGCCAGTCTCGCGGAGCGCGGCGTGGGCGATCCGGCTGTCTTCGGCGACCTGCAACTGACCGAATACCGCTTCGACGAGTCCCGACGGCAGATCATGGCCTCGCGCAGGTTTATGCAGACCAACAACACGACCGACCGCACGTCCGAGTTCCCGGTGGGCGGGTCGGTGTACAAGGTGCGCTTCCGGTTCCACGACGGCACGAGCTGGCGCGATACGTTTGACAGCCGTTCGTACGGCCGATTACCGCTGGCCGTGGAGATCGCCGTGTGGTTCGAGCCTTGGCCGGGCGCAGAGCCGGACCCGATTCCGCCCCAAGACGAGCCCGATCGTCTGACGTTCGATGCCACAGACACGTTCGACGAGCGCGCCTACGCCGAGCAGAGCGACCTGGAGTTCTACCGCGAGCCGAGGCCGGACCGCATTCGGGTGATTGTGATTCCGGATGCCTCGACCGGCGATGACGCGGTGGGGGACGTTGCGATGTCGGGCGATGATGATTTCGCTACAAGTGCGGCCCCGTCGGAGGCTGGATTATGACCGCACTGCGATGCAACGACGATCGTGGCTTCACGCTCATCGCCGTGCTGGTGATAATGGGTAGTGCCCTGCTCGTAGGCACGAGCCTGCTGTTCATGGCGCAGGCCGAAGCGGCCGGGAGCGCCGGCGCCGCCGGTGCCGCTCAATCCCGAGCCCTCGCCTGGTCGGGAATCCGGGCCGTGATGAGCACCCTCGACGACCAGCGTCAACGAATACTCGACGGCGAGGTCCCCGCTGTTGCGGACGAATACGTGGTGTATGAAACAGACACCCGGCTCGGCGTTGTCCGCCTGTTGCCGGTGGGTCCAGGCGGCGCGCGTTCCGTACCCGAGGCGGGGAAGCTCGATCTGAACATAGTGGACGCCGAGATGCTTGCGCAGACCGAGTTGATCGAGCCCGACTTGGCGGAGGCGGTGATCGAGTTTCGCGACCGTCGGCTGGGTCGGCCCTTTCAGTCCGTGGCGGAATTGCTGTGGGTGGAGGGCATCACGCCCGAACTTTTGTACGGGCCGATCGACGAACTGACCGTGATAGATGAAGCATCGGGCGAATTCGTCCAAGATTCGGTCTTGAGTGGCGCCTTTGACGATGTGCCGCGCGGCCTGGCTGACATCGTGACCGTGTACAGCTTCGAGCCCGCCCTGCAACGCAACGGCCGCCTGCGGATCAATCTCAACACCGAATGGTCCGAAGAGCTTGGCCGCCGCGTCGAGGAGCGCTTCGGGCGTGAGGTTCGAGACGTCCTGCGCCGCATTATGGTTGAGGAGGGTAGAACCTTCGACAGCGAGGCGGTGCTGTTTGACGTGCTTCGCTTCTACAACGTTGATCCGGACGACTGGGGCGAGATCGTCGACACATTTACCGCTGAGTCCGGCGAGTTTCATTTCGGGCGCCTCGATATCAACACCGCCCCGTATGAGGCGCTGGTAGCCCTGCCCGGCCTCGGGCCCGATGAGGCGGCGGCGATCGTGCAGATGCGAGCCGGCTTGTCGGCCGATGACCGGGCCACGATCGTCTGGCCGGCCATTGAAGGGATCGTGCAGCCGGAGGCCTACGACGAGCTGGCCGGTCGAATCACGACTCGGTGCTGGACGTATCGGTTACGGCTGGCGGCGGGGGAGGTCGATCCGGATGAACCAGATGGTCCGCTGACAAACCCGGTGATCTACGAAGTGGTGATCGATCTGTCCGCGCCGCGGCCGAGGGTCGCCTATCTTCGCGATATCACCTTGCTTCAGACCACAGCCATGCTCGCGGCAGGCGCCGCTGTGGACCGGTTCGATGATCGTTGGGATGACGAGCAACCCTTCGCGGACGAAGTGGTAACGCTCGACGGAGACGGCTCAGAGGCCGGCGAGCTGGAATCGCTCAGCGATGCGGGCGAACCGGGCTTCGGCGCTGACCTTACGGATGCCGACATGCCGCCGGCGTCGGGCGGCGTGGCCGGCGGTCGGCGGAATCGGCGGTTGAGCCCCATGGCGGCCAGGTCACAGTCCGCCGCGAGCGACCGCAAGCGGATCGGTCGATGGATCAGCGGAGACTGATCTGGTTTCGCATCGAGCTCGTTGCTCGTTGGAAGCGCCCGAACGGGACTGACGACGTCAGTGGATAAGGAACGACGATGCCCGCACGGAACGTGATCGCGATCGACATCGGCCGACGCCGGCTTCGCGCGCTTTTGGCGGCGCGGGGTCGCAGCAAGTTGGTCGTCAAGCGCGTGCTCGTTGAACCGGTCCCCGAGAGTCTGGACACTCGGGACGCGCAAGCCGTGGGCGCTTGGGTCGGGCAATGCCTGCGCAACGCCGGATTTCCAAAGGCGAAGGCTACGATTGCGATCTCGCGCGAACGGGTCGGTCTGAAGCGAATCACGTTGCCGACCGTCGACGACGACGAACTGCCCCCGATGACTCGGTTGGCGCTGGGGCGCGATCTACCTTTTGACGCCGATACCGCTGTGATCGACTTCGTCACCCTAGAGCGCGATGAGACGAGCACGACGGTGCTGGCCGTGGCCATTCCTGAGACCGTCCTGGCGTTCGAGAAAGAGATTGCGGCGGCGGCGGGCCTGGGCATCGAGCGAATCTCGTTGCGCAGCATGGGGTCGGCGGCGCTGTTGGGCAGTCTCAACGACCCGCCGGGTGACGGCGCGCTCGCGGTGGACATCACCGGTGAGGGCGTTGAGTTCACCGTGGTGCTGGATGGAATGATTCGCTTCGCCCGCGCGGCGGACCTCCCCCCGCTTGGCGATGACACTGGCACCGCCAATGCGGTGGTGACCGAGACCAGGCGAACGTGGATGAGCTATCGCATCGTCGAGGACTCCAACGACGTGCACAGCGCCGTCGTCATCGGCGACCGCGAGATATGTCGCCACGCCGCAGGTCCCATCGGTGAGATGCTGAACGTTCGAACCGAGGTCCTTGCCGAGCATCCGCTCATCAAGCGCAATCAACAGGATATGGACGGCGTGTGGCCGTTGGCGGGATTGTTGCTCGAGCCTACACTCGGCGTCCAGTCGATCGACTTCGCGAAGCCGCGCAAAGCGCCGGACCTCGCCGCCCGCAGACGCCAGCGCGTCCTTGCGGTGGCGGGGGTGCTGTTCATCGGGGCATTGGCTGCATGGACCATTGGGAGCAGCAAACTGCAGACACTTCAAACCAAGAGTGACGATCTCACTGATCAATACCGCCAGATGCTGCACGGTCGAAACCGATTCAAGCGCGACGTATACAAGACCCAACACATCAAACACTGGCAGGAAGCGAATGTGGACTGGCTTGAGCACCTGTTGCATCTGGGCACGGTCTCTCCGCCGCCTGATCAGCTTGTGCTCGATTCCTGGACGGGCGTGCTGAACTTTCGCGGTGTCTTATTCGACGGGAAACAAAAGGCGACCAGTCGGAAATGGCAGACGCCGATGCCGATCAAGATTGTGCTTGATGGCGAGGCGAAGGATCGGATGACCGCCGACGCCTTTCGTGCTGCGCTGGTGCGCGGCAAGCTATACACGCTTACCTCCGCCGGGCCGGACAGCGCTGGTGGTCGTCGTCTACCGTATAGATTCAACTACCGGCTCGGTTCTGTGGCCAACGCGCAGCCGATCGAAGACGATGCTGCCGATTCCAACCAAGCCTCCGCGACCGATCCGCCCGAGGGGACGGCTGTGGCGCACAATACGGCGAGGGGGAACGATTCGTGAGGCCGTGGCAACGCATCGTTGGGTTCGTTGTCCTACTTGCCGTGGTGAGTTTTGGCCTAGTCCGCCTTGCGAAGGAAACCTATTTCGACAAGAAGTCGGACTTGGTCAGAATGATCGCCGCTACTGAAAAGAGCCTCGCCGCCGCCAAAGCCGAGAATCGCCAGCGCCGCCAACTTGATGACCGCCTTCAGGAGATCATCGACCGCACGCTTGGCGCTGATTTGGAAACGGTCGATCATCAACTCAGGACCCGCCTCAACCGTATCGGTGAGGAACTTGGGATCTCCGGCCTCACTGTTGGGACCGGACAGGCTCGCAAACTTGAATCCCCTGCCCGCAACGAGTT
>JACZXL010000264.1 GCA_022571635.1 Planctomycetota bacterium | reverse complement strand
TGGATTGCCACTCACACACCGGCATCAGCGGCGGTGTCAATGAGGGGGGCCAAACGAACACCGCTGAGGTTCGGATCGGCGACGTCATCAATCCCGACGACATCAACTTCTATCGCCAATTGGCCGGGGGATTGGTCGCTGCCAACCAACTGCACGGCTCGGCGAATCCGATCGGCGGACAGAACTCCGTCGTCAAACTGAAGTGGGGCGGCAGTGCTGAGGACTTTAGAGTTACCGACGCGATCGCTGGAATCAAGTTCGCCCTCGGCGAGAACGTGAAGCGCAGAACCACGCGGTATCCAAACACGCGCATGGGTGTTGAAACATTCATCCGCGACGGTTTCATCGCTGCTCGTGACTATCGCGCGAAATGGGATCGATATTTGGGGATGTCAGAGGACGTGCGAGCCCACACGATGCCGCCCCGACCCGACTTGGAGCTGGACACGTTGGTCGAGATACTCGACGGCCGACGTCTCGTACACTGCCACAGCTATCGCCAAGACGAGATTCTGATGCTGATCCGAGTGGCCGAAGAGTTCGGGTTCACCATCGGAACCTTCCAGCATGTGTTAGAGGGATACAAGGTCGCTGAGGCGATCGCCAGCCACGGTGCTGGCGCGAGTACCTTCAGCGATTGGTGGGCCTACAAGATCGAGGTCATGGACGCGATTCCCTACAACGGCGCGCTCATGCACGACGTCGGCGTGCTCGTTTCGTTCAACTCGGATTCATCGGAGCTTGCGCGGCGCATGAACACTGAAGCAGCCAAGGCTGTTCGCTACGGCGGGCTCGATCCGCACGACGCGTTGAACCTCGTGACAATCAACCCGGCCAGACAACTTCGGATCGACCATCGCACCGGATCGTTGGAGGTCGGCAAGGACGCAGACTTTGTGATCTGGTCTGAGAGCCCACTGAGCACATACGCCCGTTGCGAACAGACGTGGATCGAAGGTGCGAGGTATTTTGACATTGAGCAGGATCGTATGCTCGTAGCGTCAGCACAAGCTGAGCGCCAACGCCTCATCCAACGCGTTCTGCGCGAAGCGCACGGCAAACCCAAGACAGACGCATCAGAGGAACCTGCGAAACCGGATGAACCGGCGATCCGGGAGGTGTCCACCGCCCCGCCGGGATATCTCGATCAGCCCTACTCTTGCTGCTGGGAGGCAAACCAATGAGCAACTTCTTCAAACGATTAAGCGGTTCGGCTGCGATACTGGTCATCTGCGGCCAGGCTGTCGCGCAGTCTCAGCAAATCCCAGCGCCGCCGCAAGATGCTCCGGTCGTGATCCACTCGGCGACAATCCATACCGTCTCCGGCGATCCGATCGAGGGCAACGGGTACATCGTCTTTGACAACGGCGTGATTACCGATGTTGGCCAGGGTCGTGCACCGAGAGTTCCTAACGCCAGAGTCATTGATGCAAACGGCCTGCACATTTACCCCGGATTCATCGCTGCAGACACAACGATGGGGCTGACGGAAACCGGCTCGGTGCAGGTCACGGTTGATACGACCGAACTGGGCCGGGTTACGCCGGAGGTGCGCGCTGCCGTTGCCGTCAACCCGGATTCCTCCCTTATCCCGGTAGCGCGGTCCAACGGCATTCTCACCGGGATGGTGTTTCCGCGCGGCGGTCTCGTGGCCGGCCGGTGCTCAACCATCCGGCTGGACGGCTGGACATGGGAGCAAATGGCCATCGACGCCGAGGCGGGACTTGTCGTGAACTGGCCGCGAACCGAGCCGTCCAGGGGCTTCTCCTTCCGCCGGCCACAAAGCAGCGAAGCTGAGCAGCGCAAGCAAATCGCCGAGAGCCTTCAAGAGATAGAACGACTCTTCGATGATGCGGTCGCTTATTTGCAAGCCCGTGAATCTGATCCAACCCAGGCAACGGACCTGCGTTACGAAGCGATGCGCAGCGCGATCAGCGGCGAGAAGCCGGTCTTCGTACGAGCGTCATCGGTCGGGCAGATCGAGTCTGCGATCGCTTGGGCTACGCGCCGCGACCTGCGAATCGTGATCGTCGGCGGTCAGGAGGCCGACAAGGCAATTCCTTTGATTCTCAAGCACGATGTCCCGGTGATTATCGCCGGGCTCCACCGCTTGCCTCGACACCGCTACGAGCCCTACGACAGCCCGTTCACGCTGCCGGCCAGGCTCCACACGGCCGGGGTTCGATTCGCCATCGCCTCGGGAACATCGCCCGCCCATGAGCGCAACCTGAACCATAACGCGGCGACTGCGGTCGCCTTTGGGCTTGCGCGGTCCGAGGCCCTGCGGGCGGTGACGCTCAGCGCAGCGGAGATTCTCGGCCTCGGCGATACGCATGGCTCAATCGAGGTTGGCAAGGCCGCGACGCTCATCATCACCCAAGGCGACCCGTTACAAATCACGACCGAGACGCTCGTCGCGTTCATCGACGGCCGCCAAATCGACCTGGGGAACCGCCAAAAGGCCATGCACGAAAAATACCGCGAGAAGTACCGGCAGCTTGGCTTGCTCGACGACAGTTGAGTCTCGCCGTGAGCGAGAGGATTCAGACGCTGCTTGTTTGCGAGTCAGTGGTGGTGCGCATTGCACAAGCCTGGCCGAGCGACATCTTGGCAGGCTTGGGTTTAGGCTATCTGGTACGTCAGGTGAGTCGCCGTAGCGCTACTCACCCAACTCAGCGAACAGCCGCTCGATGGCTTCGCCGAGCTTCTGAGGTGTCTCGTAGGTGCCCTGGGTGATTGCGTCGCGGATGGTCCGAACGAGATCTTGGCGAACGTCCGGCAGATGGCGGAGCTGGTCCAAGAGACGGGCGTACTCGGACAACTCGACACGATCGCCGGGGCGCGCGGTCGTCTCCGTCGCTTCCTTCGTGTCCGGCCGGCGCAGCGAGTACGCGGGTCCTTCTGGTCGGTTCACCGGTCCAACCGATCCGTGGCCGATTGAGGAGATGTCGGGCATGATGCAACGGCTCCAACACGGTCCCTCACGGGTCCGCCTAGCAGGTCAAGCCACCCTCCATAACGTGGTCGTGGAAGCGACTCAAAAGCCCGCGACCACGGACAGTCTATCGTCGGCTCGCGCCGTTTCGCTTGAACTTTCGGCGATTTGGCCTGGTTGCCGCAAGTTCATTGCTCCCACCATCTTAGGGTATCATTGTCACGACAGTTGCCGGTACAATCACCGTCGCATGGCCACGGAATTCTCAGCGATGAGACACCGAAACACAAGACCCGATAAAACCGTCAATAGCGGGCTCGCCATCGCGATCTGCGCGTGCATCTTGGCTGGCTGCGATAACGGCCGACCCGGGCGTTCCGGGCTCGAGTCGCCTCGCAACACCGCCGTGGACCAAGCAATCGCACCGCAAGGCAGCCAGGATGCTCGCGAGCCTACCGATTGGGGTGATGACTGGCTGGGCCCGGATCGCACCCGCACCGATGGTGCCGGGGGTGCCGGGGGTGCCGGGGGTGCGATCGAGACGAGAACCGCTCGGGCACGGCCTGGTCGGCCCACCACGTTCTGGACGTTGGTGCTCCAGACATTCTCCCAAACGGGGCATCGCCAGCACGCGGCCACCATGGTGCAGGAACTCCGGACCGCCGTTCCCCAATTGGCCGGGGCGAGGGTTCACACGACCTCCAGCGGTTCGATGGTCATTTATGGCAACTACGAGAGCGCACAGGACCCCGCAGCGCAACGGGACAAGGAGGCGATCAAGAAGATTACCATCCGCGACCGTCCGGCGTTCCCTCGTGCCATGCTGACGCGCATACGGTTGCAGCCCTCCCCCGGCACGATGCATCCGCACGAACTCATGTCAGCTCGGCAGCGTCACCCGAACATCAATCCACTTTACACCCTGCAGGTTGCGGTTTGGGGTGACTTTGAGAGTGGAAAGCTCACGCTCTCGCAGATTCATCAAAAAGCTGAGGCCTACGCAACTGAACTGCGAGTCCAGAGCTTCGACGCCTATTTTCACCACGACGACGACCAGCGCCTTAGCGTGGTGACGATCGGCGTATTCGATCGCCGGGCCATCGATCCCCAGACCGGATTCTTCAGCCCGGAGGTGGAAGCGCTGATTCACCGTTTCCCGGTGCATCTCGTAAACGGCGAACCGCTCATGGAGATCAAGAACAGGCGCGATCCGCGGCGTAGCCGGCAGCCACAGACGCCGCGACTTGTCGAGGTGCCAAAGCTCTAGCCTCCGGAGGAACTGCCGTTCATCGACGGTCTAATACGAATCGCAATTGATCCACAGGCGGGTGCCATGCTTTGACCCGATAGGGCAAAGCATGCTTCATCCCGACGCGTCGGGAATGAAGCATGGCACCCGCGAAACGCACGAGAATTATTTGCGATTCGTATTATCCCTCCTGCTCGTCCAGTGAACCGGTGAGTCCCAGGGAGACTTGAAAGGCTAATTGTTCGAGCGCAACGGAGAAATCCACGCTCGTGATACTGACCGCATCGCGGACGTCGAGCCGAACCGGCGCGAAGTTGAGGATACCGAGGATCCCCGCGTCGATCAGCACATCGGTGACGGCTTGAGCCGTCTCGGCGGGGACGGCGAGGATCCCGATCTTGATGTCGCGCGCGCCAACCAGAGCCGGCAGGTCGTCCATCGGTCGCACGCGATGCCCGGAGATGACCTGTCCGATCACACCCGGGTTATTGTCGAAAACGGCGACGATCTCGAAGCCCTTGTGTCGGAACCGCGGGTATGCCATCACCGCCCGGCCGATGTTGCCGGCGCCGACCACGGCTGCGCTCCATTTTCGATCCGTGCCGAATATCTTGCGGAGCTCGGCAATGAGCTCCTGAACGTGATACCCGATGCCCGGGTGCCCGAACTGGCCGAAATAGGCAAGATCCTTGCGTACCTGGGCGTCCGTCAGGCCCAAGGCGTCGCCGAGCTGTTGGGAGCTGATCGTCTGCTGCTCCTGCTCCCGGCGCGACTCGAGGTCGCGCAGGTACAGGCTCAGCCGCTTGACCGTGGGTCGAGGTATCTTGGATCGGCTGGTCATGGTCGGCGGAGGCTCATTTGATGGCCGACAGTGTACCAATCGCCACCGCGCTGCAAGCCGTGGTTGCCGGGCCCGATCGCGTAAACTAGTGCTCCATGCATATCCGTGACATCTTCCAACAGGACTCGACCACATTCAGCTTTGAGTTCTTTCCGCCAAGGACCGACCCCGGCTGGGAGGCGCTGTTTACACGGATCAGCGACTTCGAAGCCTTGGGGCCTTC
>JACZXL010000263.1 GCA_022571635.1 Planctomycetota bacterium | reverse complement strand
AGCTGCCGTTCAGCGAAGAGCTGTCTTCTCAGATGACCGACGCCATCCTGCACCGAACCCCGGTAACACCGCGTGCCGTGAACGATGTCGTCTCGCCGGATCTTGAACGAATCATCCTGAAGTGTCTCGATAAGGAACCGGAGAACCGCTACCAATCGGCGAAGGAGTTAGGGGTGGACCTGCGGCGACTGGGTGTACTCGAAACGACCCCGGTTGTTTCGGAGCCCTCGCGCCGACGATGGGTGGGAGTCGCAACGCTTGGCGTGGTGGCGGTTCTTGTCATTGGCTTCGGTTATTGGAAGTTTCGGACCGCCGACGAGCAAGGCCAGACGGCTGACGCAGAGGGAGGGGGTATCCCTGGGCGCAAGATGATCGTGGTCCTGCCGTTCGAGAACCTGGGTCCGGCGGAGGATGAGTACTTCGCGGCGGGTATGACGGAGGCGATCACCAGCCGCCTGGCGGTGGTGAGCGGCCTGGGGGTGATCTCCCGCAAGAGTGCCATTCAATACGCCAACACCGACAAGAGCACAAAGCAGATCGGGAAAGAACTTGGGGTTGACTATCTGCTCGAAGGGACCGTTCGCTGGGCAAGGCAATCCGGGGGGGCAAGCCGGGTCATGATCACGCCCCAGCTCATCCGCGTTCGCGACGACACCCATCTCTGGGCGGAGGCCTACGAACGTGTGATCGACGACATCTTCGAGATCCAATCGGATATCGCCGGGAAGGTGATCGAACAGCTCGGTGTGATCCTGCTCGAAACGGAGCGCCGGGCGTTGGAGGCAAGGCCGACCGATGTCATCGAGGCGTATGACGCCTACCTGCGCGGCAACCAGTATGTAAATCGCGATTCCACCGGAGCGGATCTCCGGATCGCGGTACAGATGTACGAACGGGCGGTGGCGTTGGATCCTGACTTCGCCCTGGCCTATGCGAAGCTCTCAGAGGTTCATTCAAGGCTTTATTGGTTTCACTATGACTGGACGAAAGAGCGCCTGGCCAAAGCAGAGGCGGCTGTGAAGAAGGCGTTCCAGCTCGAGCCTGGATTGCCGGAGGCACATCAGGCCCAGGGGTTCTACTACTACTGGGGCCACCTGGACTACGATCGTGCCCTTGAGCAGTTCAGCATCGCACTGAAGAGTCAGCCCAATAACTCTAAGCTCTTTTTTGGCATGGGACTCGTCCGGCGTCGTCAAGGGAAACTCGAGCAGGCCGTGGCCAATTTGGAGAAGGCCGTTGAGCTCGATCCATTCTCTGCCGAGTTCCTTCAGCAGACCGCAAACACATATCAGCTGCTGCGCGACTACGAGGTGGCCGAGCGCTACTGGGACCGTGCGAGCTCGCTGCGCCCGGATTGGTCAAATATTGTGGTCTTCCGGGCCCTGTGCTACCTGAACTGGCAGGGCAATCCGGAAAAAGCGCGCCGAGTTTTGGAGGAGGCTGAGCAGGCTATCGGGTCAATCAATGAACCGCACCTCATCTTCGTCTGGGTTCTGGTTGAGGTGTGCGCTGGGAATTATCAAGCGGCACTGGACCGGCTTTCCTTGGCATCCGCAGACGCCCTTGCGACGCAATATTTCTTCATTCCCAAGGCACAACTCTCTGCGCAGATCCATGGGTTGATGAACAGGCCTCAGCTCGAAAACACGGACTACGAGACCGCTCGGGCTCTGTTGGAAGCGAAACTCCAGAACCAGCCGCAAGACTCACGGCTCCATAGTTCACTCGGCATCGTCTATGCCGGTCTGGGGCGGATGGCAGAAGCGATCCGTGCAGGCAAGAAGGGCGTGGAGTTGCTCCCGATGAGCAAGGAGGCCTGGCGGGGGGCCTATCGGGTGGAGGATCTCGCCCGGATCTACGTGATGACAGGCGAATACGACGCCGCCGTGGATCAGCTCGAGTTTCTCCTCTCTAACCCAGGTAACCTCTCGGCTTCGCTCCTCCGGCTGGATCCTCGCTGGAAACCCCTGTGGGATCATCCACGGTTTCAAGAACTCGTCAAAAAGTATGGGTAGGCGATCAGCGGCCAGTTTGTATGCGATACCAAGCCAGATTCTCGCCTGGCACGCGATAGGGATTTGATCCCGTGTTGTGCGGGCGGCCGAACTCCGGCGAGGTCATTGCCGGCTTTGCAGGATCGCTATTCCGGACGTGATCCGCGCGCGGCCTTTTGATCGGCGACGTAGTGCTCCATCGCTTCGAGGCCGTCGGTCCGTTTGATCTTGCCGGCTTGCTTCACCCAGTCGAGCGAAACAATTTGATCGACGAGCTTCTCGGAGTCCGCTTCGTCCGCTTTGTTGTACGGGCACACCGCGATACATATCCCGCAACCGTCCGTCTCGGCGAAGTACGGCAAGCACGCAGTGGTATCGACGACAAACCGATAGCTTCCGCGCCGTGTGGTGCGTTCATCTGGAATCGCATCGACGGGGCAGGCGGTCATGCACTTGGTACACCACGTGCAGAACTCATCGACGCCGTGGTCTTGGGGCTGGGCCTTTGGTATCGGTGCGTCCGTGGTGATCATCGACAGGCGGATGCGCGGCCCGAACTCGCGCGAGATCATCGAGCCATGGCGACCCAGCTCGCCGAACCCGGCGGCAATGGCATGGGGGATGAACAGGGCCTCGCAGTTCATTTCCTTATCACCGCGCGGATGATGCACCTCAGCGGCGTACCCGCGCTCGCGCAGCCACGTACCCAGCGCCAACGTTAGCCCACCCAGCTCCATGTAGTTGCGCGTCACTTCCTCGCCCGCTTTGGGTTCCGGAGCGGCGTTCGTATCTTCGTAGCGCATCGGTAGGCCGAGCACGATCGCGTGGGGCAGCGTCAGCTCGCCGTCGGTATAGACGTGATCTTCGAGCACCGGCGTGTGGCCGATCTTGACGAATCGTGAATCCAGATGCGCCCTCGCATAGTGCTCGACAAACGCGCGCACTTCGCGTTCGACATCCTCGGCTGACCACGTGGCGCTCGGCCCCAGCGGCTCAATCGGACCGTGCAGATGCGGGTATTGCTCTTGGTAGATCACATGGCGGGAAGCCTCGTTGGCCGGACTCGAAGAGGTCTGCATGAAGCTCGTCTGTTCGACCAAGAATGGGAGCACCTCACTGCGCGGCAGGCGATAGACCGACGTCTCGTCGCGAACGCCGTTGGGCGAATGTGACCAGACTTTGTCGGGCGGAATGAGCGACGAAGCGTTCGGTTCGTGAGGCATCTACGGCAAGGGTATCAACACAGGCCTTGGACAGGCAAGGTTCCGTTTGAAGGTTCCGACAGGCGCCGTCGCTACGGTGCGGGTTCGCCGGTTTGGGGTTTGGCGTGATTCAGGACGATCGTCGCCGTGACGGGGAAGTGATCGGAAGGATATCGGCCGTTCGTGTTGTCATGCACGATTTCGGCACTGATCACCGTCACGCCGGCGCTCACAAAGACATGGTCGATTTTCCCTCTGTCGCTTGCACCACGAAACCCGTTGAAGGTGCCGACGTTCGTTGCGTCCGGATGCAACACTCGAAACGTATCGCGCAATCGCGGTGAAGGTGGGGGGTCTTCGGTCGTTTCGTACGCTCGATCGATCTCGCCCTTGAGGTAACGAATCGTTGAGGTATCCTCCGCCGCGTTGAAGTCGCCGACGAGAATAACGGGATCGGTTTTATTGACGTGCTGATCGATTCGCTTGGCGATCAATTCGGCGCTGCGCTGCTGCGACGGCGGTGAGCGATGATCCAGATGCGTGTTGTAGAAATAGAACGATCGGCCCGTGCGTTGATCGCGCAGTCTCGCCCAGGTACAGATGCGCGTGATTGCATTCCCCCACGATTTCGAGCCCGGAACGTCGGGCGTATCCGAGAGCCAAAACTGGCCGTGTTCGAGCACCTCAAAACGTTCTTTGCGATACATAATGGGGGAGAACTCCCCGCGCAGCGCCCCATCGAACCGACCCTTGCCGATCGATTCATACTCCGGCAGCGCTCGCAACAGGGCCGCGCGCTGACCGTTGAGGACCTCCTGCATTCCAACGATGTCCGGCCGATGATTGCGAACAACATCGAACACCATCTCGCGTCGATGGGGCCAGGCGTTCTCACCGTCTTTGGCCGTGCCATAACGAATGTTGAACGACATCACGCGGATCGCCTCGGCCGGGTCGTTCGTGCGGGGCGAGTCAGGCCGAGTCGTGGCTGGTTCAACATTATTCTGCGCATAAGCCGCCGGATTGCCGAGGCAGACGATCAGCAGAATCGTGGCCACCACCTGTGGCGCACGTCGTGTGGCCCATTGCATCATGTCAGTACTGTACCACAGCGAGCCGCGGCGCGAGGTGGGTGCCATGCTTTGTCCGCGCAGCGGTAAAGCATGCTTTGCCCGAAGCGGGTCAAAGCATGGCACCCGCCATCAAGCCGACCAATGCGAATGTGACTTACGCGGCGTCGAGGAGGCGATTGATGACGGCGTTGACGAAGGCGAACCGTGAGCCGGAGAACGCGCTGTTGGTCTGCGCAGCCGCCGCTTGCCGGGCGGTTTCGAGCTCGTTGGAAAGCGCACGCAACTGTTGGGGGGCCTCGTCAGCCCAGCGCTCGGTCAGGAGTTGGATCTTCTCCAGCTCCTGCTGATCGAGCCAGATACCCTGACAGCGCTCGCAGCGATCGACAAACACGCCGCTGTCGCCGCCGTAGTTCGACACGCGCATCGATTCACCACAGCCGGGACAGCACAGCGCCCGGGCCGTTTCCGACTCGGGCACGCCGAAGCTCGGCTGGCGTTCGGCCAGCGCTGATTGCAGTTCGGCGCTGAATTGCTCCTGTCGAAGGCGCACGACGCGTCCGAGGTCTTCGGCGCCGATGAACTCGCCGCCGCACGTGTTGCAGCCATGAATCGGCGCACCTTCGTACTCCAACGACTCCAACACTGAGCTGCATTGCGGACACTGCATCGTGATCTCCCCGTTCCCGACCCGCGGGACTATCGACACACAGCCGCGGATGCTGTGTACGACGCAGTGGGAACCGTGGCAAATCCGAGGCGGTTGTGTCAACTGAGCCGGTCAGGCAAGCATTTCCGTGCGCTTCGTGATTGGCGTCACACCATCAGAACCCCTGCACCACGAACGGATTGGTCCGGCGTTCGTTGCCGATCGTCGTGCTCGGCCCGTGCCCCGGGTGGATGACCATCTCATCCGGCATAGACATGAGCACTTCGCTGATCGTCCGACGCAGGTCTTGGACGTTGGAGGTCGGGAAGTCGTGCCGGCCGATCCCGC
>JACZXL010000036.1 GCA_022571635.1 Planctomycetota bacterium | reverse complement strand
GCCTGGACGGATCCAGCTGTCTTTCTCACTGCATCCATGGGAGGGGCTGGTTTACTTCTGTGGCGATTCCAACTGCTATACACCTCTCCAGAAGCGAGCAAGACGGACAGGAACATTCTGAGGTGTGCAGCGCGCTGGATGAGAAATGCGGTGGTGGCGAGCTTCCTCGCGGTATTCGCAGGAGCTGTAGGGGTCGTCATGTTCGCTGTTATGGAAGCGGACACATACCAACGGGGCTTTCACCTAGCCATGCTGCTGGCCTTGTCTGGGATTGGAATCTGTTTGACCGTGAAGTTTGCGAGCAGGATTCGCAAGTCCGCGGACATGCACGAAAATCTCCATCGTCACTTCACGCCGATGGAGCTTCACTGGCCCAAAGATTTGGAAGAGGATCCTGAGGCCAGAAAGCGACTTACGGATCGAGCGCGGAGCGGACTCGACCGATTTCGAAACATGTTTTCGAGGCATGGCGTTGAGCATGATCGGCTGATCAGCCGAGTGCACGCGGAGGCTGACCTCCGCGTTCAAAGCTATATCCTCGCCATACCTTCGTGGACAAGCTTAAAGAACGGCAATGCAAACCCAAAGGCGCAGGGAGGAAATGGGGCAAGGCCGGGTGACGTGAATGACGCCGAAGTCGAGCGGAAAGCCTTCATCGTGGCGCTTTCTCATTGGTTGGACGACCTGCTCGATGGCAGAGACGAGATAAGAGTCTACCGCCAGAGCGAGAACTGGGCAGATTCGGTCTCAGGTCTCGACCTTCGCGAGAATCGCCGCATGTTCGACCAATTCTACCGCTCTACCGCCGTCGACTATACCGATCCAACGTTCTATGACGCACTCGTGGACGAGATTGAGAAGTCGGTCGTATTTCGCGAGAACCTGCCGTACCTCTACTTCGGCCTAAACCGAGTGGCGATCGGTTCGGCGCTCTTCAGCCCACGGGTACCATACGGAGCGCGGAAGACGATGCTCCGCTCCCACAGCAGCATGCTGGGACAACTCGTCGCATCCGAACATAAGGAACATCCGAGTGATTGGCTTAAATCTCTCACCGAGCTGTTGTCGGAAATGCAGGTGAGGGGGGATGGGCTGGGTCACTATCTGCTTGGGCTAACGACAAAGACCTCTCAGGAAATGGGGATGGCGAGCGAGGGGCGGCCAGTCAATTTCGCGTTGAGCCTCCTGTACAGCTTGCTGTACGCTCCACTGCTGTATTTCCATGACATCGAAGACGAGGTTGAGGCCGGGGAGATGGCCGCACTGGAGACATTTGTCGTGGACTACGAGGCCGTTATTCCCTGGCTCAAAAAGGTGAAAAAACTAATTACCGATACCAAGAAGAGGAAGGACGGCACGGGGAAGAACGGCGCACCTGTTGACGACCTATATCATTCGCGGGCCTTGCAGATCAAGATGGCCTTTCGGTGCTTTGAGACGCACCTGCCGCAGGTGGGCAAAGAGGAGCTAGTCGGGATCTATCTCGGCAAGAAGGAAGCCCGACGACGTCATAAAGCCAGTTCGTAGCAGGAACCATGAACGAGATTGCATGATGTCTCGGGGGGCCGATCGCGCCTGCGTGTTGGTGACGCGGAGGGCAGAAAAGTTGTCAGCGTGATCGTCTTGAATCGTCGCAGGCAAGAAAACGATCCTGACAACCTCTTCAACGGGGCAGGACTCGGCCTGTCACCCCCGGACCTCGGGCACCGTCGCTTCCGCTCAGCAGCAAGCGATAAGGAACTTGGGTTGCCAGAGGGAGGCGTTACATTCCTGGTGATGGTCATCCCCGCGCGGCGTTGTTGCGCTGAGGAGCGTCTGTTGACGATCGACCCGCCGTAGGCGGCGGGGCTCAACGGGAAGCGTGCGAAACTGATCACTGGCTAACAACGAACAACGTCAATTCGAATCGGCCAGCAGCACATCGATGAGACGTTCTTGCGCTTTTTCGTAGGTTGTCAGCGAATCGAGCAGGAACGTGTTCAAGCGCTGCGCCGTTTGTGGATCAGCCGCAATCTGATCGCTGTGAAACTCAAGCACGCGACGCACCGACTCGGACGCAGCCTTGAGATCACTCGCCGCCAGCGCGAACGTTCGCGCCGCCCCGTACAGGAGCTCATGCTCAAGCTCGTTCACTGATGGCTGATGCAACACTTTCCACGGACTGCGGCGCACCTCGATCATGGTCAACTTGAGTTGCTGGGCGGCCAGCCGGGCGTTGGCCAGCGTGTCCCTTATATCCGGGACCCACGCGTCAAACTCCCGGTTGACATCCTCAAGGACCGCGACGGCTGTATCCATGGCGGACTTGCCGATGTCCAACAGCTCATCAATCTTCGCGACTGTCTCGTCGTTGAAGTGTTGGGTCACCTCCCGGACGTTTTCGCTCGACGCCTGTAAGTTGTCGATGGTCGTGTTTATTTTGGGGCGGTTGTCGGCGAGGATTGCTCGGCCGTGCTCGAATATCTCATCAAGTGTTCCCGTGGTGGAATTCGCCCAATCCATGACGTCGTCAACGGAGGCGGACCAGCGCGGCCAGTTCTCCCGGCGAATCGTTTCGGTCAGGGCGGCGATATCTCCGGCCGCGGAATCGGCGTTGTCAAGAATGGGCACGACCCGCTGGTCGTACTCATCAGGCACCGTCGCGAGAAATTCGGTGAACTGCTTGGCATCGTCGAACATTTCGCCGGCCTTGGCAGCGTTCTCCGGACCCAGGATGGTGGTCAGGGCGCCGATGCCGGCGATCCCCGCGATGCCGGCCTCCGGGAATGACCCGCTTTCGGGCGTCCCGACTGAAGGAATATCCAACCAGGCGTCCGCTCCGATCAACGGCGAGGTCACGAGGATCTGAGCGTCGGCATAGAGAACGGCTGGGCGGAAGATCGAGAAATCCACATCGATCTTGTCGAACGCCTCTCCCGCATGGATGCGCGGTTCCACTGCAAGGACTTTGCCCATCACCACGCCGCCGACTCGAACGTCGCCGCCCTCCTTGAGGTTGCGGACGCCGCCCGCGACATCGAAGGTAACGGTGTACTGGTCGGTCGGTTTGGTCAACGTCTCCCAGACATCGGTGAGGATGACCACCGCGCCGACCGCCAGTAACAGGGTGACCGAGACGAAGACACCGGCCCGGGCGTTGTTGCGGGCGCGCTCCTGAGGGCTGGACATGGCTGGGCACTCCTGAAAATAAGCAAGGCGACACGTTCATACCGCGCCGCAGGCATCTTGGCCAGCCGCCGAGGCGATCGCGCTACACGGCGCGCGTCGGCTCCACGCCCGGGCCCTCGCCGAGGTCCAACTCCGCCCCACCCAGCAGATCCTCAGCATAGTTCGTCGCGGCACGGCGCTCCGTGATCGGACCATCCGCGTCGCCCCGCAGGAACTGTCGGATCGTCCGGTCGCGCTCGTCAAGCTCATCGATCCGGTCCGCGGGATGATCGCGCAGTCGTTCGTACGCCCCGCGCGGCGCGATCATCAGCATCTTTCCCTTGTCGAGCATGGCCATGCGGTCCGCGATCGTGAACGCCGAGTCCATTTCGTGCGTGACCACCACGCTGGTGACGCCCAGCTTCTTGGAGAGATCCATGATGAGTCGATCGATCTCGGCTGACGTCACGGGATCGAGCCCGGCCGAGGGCTCATCGTAAAAAAGAACTCTTGGGTCCAACGAGAGCGCCCGAGCCAACCCGGCTCGTTTCTTCATTCCGCCGGAAATCTGGGCGGGGTATTTGTCGGCGTGCTCGCGCAGCCCCACGAGCTCCAGCTTGATCTTGACTTGAATCGTGATGATGTTGTGATCGAGCGTGGTGTGTTCCTGAAGCGGCAGCGCGACGTTCTCCGCAATGGTCATCGAGTTGAACAGCGCCCCGGATTGGAACAGGATGCCGAACTTCTTGCGGAGCCCGTTGAGTCCCTCTTCGTCTAACTCGTCGAGACGTTGCCCGAGCAGGGTCACGTAGCCGCGGTCGGGCGCTAACGAGCCGATCATGCACCTGAGCAGGGTGGACTTCCCAGAGCCGGAGCCGCCCATGATGACCATGGTCTCGCCGGGGTGGACTTCAAGGTTGACGCCGTCAAGCACCGTCTGCTCGCCGAAGCGCTTGGCCAGATCGTGAACCTGGATGATCGGGTCAGTCGCCATCGCCTGGGTCTGGATCTGAGTCCGCCTGGCCGTCCGGATCGGCCGGGTCGTCGCCGGGCTGTGACTCCGCCTCGTCGTCCGTATCGGCGTCGTCGGTTTCGTCGGGACCGTTTCCATCGTCGCCGCTGGGCGGATAGGTCAGGTCTCCGAGATCGGGATCGAAGACGGTGATGTAGCCGAGCGCTTTCGGCCAGACGCCGGTCGTTTCATCGGCGTAGATGATCTGGGCTTCGGCGTCCACTGTCGTGTTCTCGAAGCTGAGGAAGTAGTCAAACTCCATCGCCGGACCACCCTGCGGTTGGGTCTGCGGATTCAGCTCACTGGAAACAAACTTGCCGTAGCGTTGCCGGAGCTGTTCGATGAAGGCCGTGGCCTGCTCGTCGCTCGCCGTGGCGCCCGGCCCGTAGAAGTGGCCCTTGAATCCTGCGATATCGCCAGCAAATCCGCTCGTCAATGCGTCCCGCGGCCCGACGTACATCGGTTCGATGAAGTTCTTGTACATTGAGTATCCGCCAAATCCCTGGGCGACCGAAAACGCAATCCCCATGATGATTGCCGCAAAGGCCAGGCCACGGCCCTTGAGGGCTGGATTGCGACCAATCTGAACGAGCGCTCCGAGCCCCAACAGCGGGCCGATGATTGTCGCGACTGGACAACACACGATCAGGCTGAAGATCAGCGAGGTGATGGCCAGGCCGCTGGTCTTTTTCGCCGGGGGCTGCGGGTCGAACGTCGTGTCAAAACCGGTCATGAGAAGCACTCCGAGCCGTGAGGAGGCGGCATCCTACGGTCTGTGCCCAGTCCCCGCCACCACCCGTCGGATCGTGCAAAACCGTGGTGCAACCTAGACTCTTGCCATGAAGATCGATCCGGCGGGCCAGCGCGTCACCGTCATGGGACTCGGCCGATTCGGCGGGGGCGTGGGTGTGACCCGCTGGCTCGTCCAGCACGGCGCCCGCGTGCTCGTGACCGATCTCCTACCCCAGCAAGATCTTCGAAAATCTCTCGCCCAGCTTTCGCCACTGATCGACGACGGCTCGGTTCACCTGCGCCTCGGTCAGCATGTCCTAACCGACTTCACGACCTGCGATCTGGTTGTGGCCAACCCGGCCGTACCTTTACCTTGGAACAACTCATTTCTCCAAGCGGGGCGCGGCGCCGGCGTACCGATCACGACCGAGATTCGACTGCTCGTCGAACGACTGAACCGAGAGCGCGTGATCGGCATCACAGGAACCGCAGGCAAATCAACTACCGCCGCGATGATTCATCACATCCTCGTGCGCGCTGGTATCAACGCACACTTTGGCGGGAACATCGGCGGTTCATTGCTAAATCAACTCGATGAGATTCACCCGCATGACTGGATCGTCCTGGAACTGTCAAGCGCGATGCTGTATTGGCTCGGTGAAGACATCGGCTTCGACGGTGCAGCCGGGTGGTCGCCGCACGTCGCCGTGCTTACCAACTTGCACGAAAACCACCTGGATTGGCATGGATCGTTTGCGCACTACCAACAATGTAAACACACCATCTTCAAATACCAGCAATCAGGCGATCACGCTCTTCGCGGCGGCGAACTAGAATCCCCTACCGATCTGATACCGCTCCAGATTCCGGGGGTCCACAATCAACGCAACGCGGAGATGGCGATCGCCGCCGCGTGTGCTGCGGTCACGCTCGATCCCGCCGAAGCCGCCGCAGGGCTGGGCGATTTCACCGGCCTGCCCCACCGTCTCCAACTCGTCGCCGAGCACGAGGGACTGCGGTTCTACAACGACTCCAAATCGACGACACCAAAGGCGACGGTCCTGGCCGTCGAATCGTTCGATACGCCGAAGCATATTCACCTCATCGCCGGCGGATACGACAAGGGCCTGGACCTTTCGCCCATCACTGAGCTTGGGCCGAGCCTCGGTGGGCTCTATACGATCGGCGCGACCGGCCGGGGCATTGCCGATGGAGCGGCGCACACTTCGTGCTGCGAGTTCTGCGGAACGCTCGATACCGCGGTCGATCGCGCCATGTCGAAGATGCGCACGGGAGATGTTTTACTTCTCAGCCCCGGCTGCGCGAGCTGGGATCAGTTCGACAACTACGAGCAGCGCGGCGAAGCGTTCTCTCGTTGTGTGCGGAGTCACATTCCACAAACGGTCCGCCGATAGCCGCCGGCGCAAGCCCGCGGAAACCATGCAGCATTGCGACGTCAACCGACGGATCAACCCTGCCCTACCGGGCCGGTCTATGGCGGTTCGTTGATCACTCGTATCCAAGCTCGGCCAGATCATCTTCCTCCAGACCGAAGTGATGACCGATTTCATGAAGGAGTGTGATTCGGATCTCCTGAGCCACCACATCCTCCCCGCCAATTGGTTGTCCATCATCGACTTTCGTCACCGCCCACCCGCCGGCATGCTCCACGATCCCGTCGCGGAACAGATGGATCGTCTCGGGCAGCTCGGTTCTCTCCTCGACGGAGCGCTCCGTAAGCGGCGTGCCGGTGTGGAGACCGCACAGCAGATCCTCGTCCGGATCCATGCCCAGTTCTGCAAGCAGTTTCGCCGACGGATGATCTTCCACAATGAGCGGCGCTTCCTCCAGCAACTCGTGAAGCCGGGGCGGCAGCGCATCCAGTACTCGATCCAGCAGGGCATCAAAGCGCCTGCGCTCGGCGGCGTTCATGTGTTGGCAACCTGCCCCACGAGTTCCGTCACAGACGAACACCCCTGCTGCTGAACCCATTTGGTCAAACCCTTGACCACGGCGATCGGCGATTGCGGATCGACGAACAATGCCGTGCCCATGCCCACCGCGCCGGCCCCGGCGAGGATGAGCTCCGCCGCATCCTGCCACGTCATCACGCCGCCGAGCCCGATCAATGGAACCCCAGCTTCCCGAGACACCGCATGGTAGACCTCGTGGACCATTCGCACTGCGATGGGATGGATCGCCGGCCCGCTGAGCCCCCCCGCGCCGTGGCTCAATCGCGGCTTGCGCGTGCGCACGTCGATCGCCATCGCTGACACCGTGTTGATGAGCGTCAGGGCGTCGGCCCCGCCGTCAATCGCCGCCTGCGCCATGGTGACAATGTCCCCGACATTGGGCGATAGCTTGACGATCATTTTCGTCTGACTGAGAACTGGGAGAACCTCTTTGAGCAGCGAGCGCAGACTCTCAGGGTGCTCGGCGAACTGCAGCCCATCGTCGGTGTTGGGGCAGGAGACATTCAGCTCAACCGCAGGCAGGTGCTCGGATTTATCGAAGGCGGCTGCGACCTGAACGTAGTCGTCGATGCAGTTGCCGGCGATCGAGGCGATGATGACCGTATCGACCGTCGCCGCCCCGGGCAGCTTCTCAGCCAGGAACCGATCGAGCCCGACGTTGGCCAATCCAACGGCATTGAGCATCCCGCGCTCGACCTCGACCACGCGCCACGGCGGATGACCCTCGCGCGGCTCGCGGGTGATCGACTTGGTGACGATCGCGCCGAGCCGGGCCGGATCGAGCACGTCGGCCAGCTCCGCCACGTACCCGCACGTTCCCGCCGCGGCCATCACGGGGTTGCGCAGCGCCACCCCCGCCAAGTTGACGGACATATCTACCATCGGCAGGGACGTTGTATCACATCGGGCTCCTTGCCGCCTATGATACGAAAGGCTAAGCCACAGTCAGGCTTGTGTAGCTAACGCCGCTCTTGCTTTCGATGTCCGCGACAAGCTGGCAGTCATCTCGGCGGCTGTCGTGGGCTCAATCGGTATGGTTATGGGCACTAGCAGCCCTTTGGTGATATGATTTTTCTTCGTGGCACTTCCAGGAACTATTCCGCTGGCAACTCGGCAGGGGAACGAGATTCCCAACAGTCAGGTACCGGATATACTGCCAGCCCAGGCTTCGCGAGTGACGGAGCAACTTCGCATCGACCACTTTGGGGCAGAATTGCGCCGACCCCCTTCAGGGCAATATAACTGCTTCGGCCTGACCTTCGCCAACCGAAGAACTGGAATCAGTGGGTCAGATACTCATTCCATTGTCGTCACGATCCTAGAAGATGATGGTTATCGGAGGATATCGCTCGCTCAAGCTATACCCGGCGATCTGGTCATATACTTCAACGGCAAAGAAATCTGGCACGCTGGGCTAATCGTGGAAGTAGAATTGAACGAGTTTTTTCCTGACGGTCGTCTTGCGAGAGTCATTAGCAAATGGGGTGGTGCAGGCGAGTACATTCACCCGACGACCGTTGGGCCTGATGCGGACAAGGAGGTGACGTATTGGACGGACCGACCGTAAATTCTACCAGTCCCGAATTTCAATCACTTTCATCAGACTCGGTCTACGCGGAAGGAGTTTTGGCATCGACGGTCTCGGCACTTTGGTGCCGATTGGCTCATTGCTGGGAAGTGCAACAGGTCGCCGACTATGTGGCGTCGGACAAGGACCTTATTTATCAACTCTGCAACCACGTCGAAAGTCTGTTAGCTACGCCGGCTGAGCCAGGATACAGACACGCGAACGACATTGCGGCGTGCGCAGCTCTTGTCGCGTTAGCGTTTAGTCCACTCCCGAAGGTACGGCAACTCTTTCTCAAGCTTGCGAGAGAGGAGCGCCCTTCACTTTTCTGGGTGCGACAAACGGCTCTGTACGAAAGAGAACGGTTTACCGAATCCGTTCAGACGGTTCTTAGGCTCCCATCGGACGCGACTCATTCGACTGGGATATCGTTGAACGTAGGGGTTGATACCTCTACATGGATGGATCCTTGCCTAACCCGGTACGCCCGCCAATCGGCTTGATGAAATTTCGCTGGAGACGATAATGCCAGAGCTTCTCTACGCAATTGTCGCCAAGGATTTCGTCGTTGACGCTGAAAACAACACAATTTCCATCTTCAGCATTATAGAGCAGATAGGAGCGTCCGTGTCTTCGGTCCGCTTTCCTGAGCTTGTACTGCTCACATTGTGGCAACGGAACGAAAACGAACTGGGTAGCACGCTAGTTCAGAGAGTTCGTCTACTGAAGCCAAATGGAGAAGAAGTCTTCTCTAAAGATGTTTCTTTTCGGGGGGATCATCCGCGACACCGTGTCAACGCTAGGATGCAAATGCTTCCATTCGACAGTTCGGGAACCTATGTGTTCGAGATATCGGTGCGTGCCGACGACAGTCAGGAGTGGGGCGAGCCTGTGGCCCGCTATCCGATCGAAGTAGCTCTCGCAGCCGTCGGAGAGGCCACGGCGGATGACCCTCGCGCGGCTCGCGAGTGATCGACTTGGTGACGATCGCCCCGAGCCGGGCCGGATCGAGCACGTCCGCCAGTTCCGCCACGTACCCGCACGTTCCCGCCGCGGCCAGCACGGGGTTGCGCAGCGCCACCCCCGCCAAGTTGACGGACATATCTACCATGAGCAGGGACGTTGTATCACATCCAACGCGCTGTCGTCGCAAATCGTGAAGTCGCAGCGGGTTACGATCATCATTTGAGATCCGACGCCTCGGCGACGCTGCGGGCGATCCGGACGGACTCCGCGGACCACCAGCGGCCCGAATGATACGCGATGTCCGGGTATCATCGCCGCTTTGCGATCGTGACCACACGCCTCCCGGTCGTTTCGCGCGAAAGGTAGGCTCGACCCACTCCCGAATGTCCCACCTGAAGCTGTAACCCAAAACCCCTACACTGCAATGCGCCTGGGCCGCAGGCGGGAGGTGCAAGACACAATGCGCGTTGAAGCATTCATGTTGTGCGACGCCGCAACCGTTCAAGGTGGAAAACTCAACGTGCTGGGCGCGTTCGACACGATTTACTTTCCTACGGTTCCCGCGGTATACCCAGCGTGTTCGATCGCGTTGCGGATTCGATGGCAACGGATCGAGGAAGGCGATCATTCGTTGCGGATCACCATCGTTGATGCCGATGGAAAGCCGCTCGGACCGCCCGTACAAGGTTCAGCTCGTGTGCGGATGCCCGCGGGGTCGTCGACCGCCGTCTCCAACCTGACACTGCAAATGCAGCGACTACCGTTCAAGGACTACGGGGAGTTCTCGATCGACCTGGCGATCGACGGTCGTCAAGAAGGGTCGTTGCCACTGATCGTCAAGCCGGTTCCGCCGCCGAGTTCGTGAACAATGAGCACGGGATTGGAAGTCGAGGCCGTGATCAGCGATGTGGCCCCTATATAATGGATCGCGAGGTTCGGAGCTTGGGTCCCGATGCAGCATCGGGATTGCCCGAAGGCTCAAAGGGTATATGCTACGGGCGTGGCGTGCAGCTTGGACAGACGCTTGAAGCCCCTTGCACAATACTGGCAGGGCCGTCTTGGTCGTTCGAGACGTTACTCACCGAGACGCCTGTCCCACCAGATTCAGAGTTCCTTATATAGAGGTGCTCGTAGTTAAGGAAATCACCCCATGGATCTTGACCAGCGAATCGCCCAGTTCCAGAACATGGCGGCTGAAGATGCGGACAACGACATGGCGCACTTCAGCCTGGGGGGCGCCTACCTCCAGGCGGGGCGACATGACGAGGCGGCCGCCAGCTTGCAGCGATGCTTGAAGCTGAACCCCGAGATGAGCAAGGCGTATCAGCTTGCCGGCGAGGCGTTGATCGGCTCCGGGCAGGACGATGCGGCGGCGGAGCTCTTGCTCAAGGGCTACGAGATCGCTTCCGGTAAAGGCGACGTGATGCCGCGCGACGCCATGGCGGAGTTGCTCAAGAAGCTCGGCCGGGAGCTGCCGACCACCGTCATCGAGCCTGCCCCGGCAGCTGAGGCCGCGGCGCAAGGCGATGGGTTCATCTGCAAAGCGTCCGGCCGGCCTGGAACACAGCTTGCCGAGCCGCCGATGCGCGGCGCCTTGGGGCAGTGGATTTATGAGAACATTTCGGCCGAGATGTGGAAGACCTGGATCGGCCAGGGCACGAAGGTCATCAACGAGCTTCGCCTGGACTTCTCGCGCGAGGAAGATCAGAAAGTGTACGACCAGTACATGTGCGAATTTCTGGGGATCGACGAAGCGCAGTACAACGAGCTAACGGCAAAAGTGTGAGGAAGAAGGCTTGAGGCTCGAGTCGTTTCGACGTTTCGACGTTTCGACGTTTCGACGTTTCGACGTTTCCTCCCGTTCCACCCGGACCTTCCTCGCTCGCCTTCGGCTCGCTCGTCAGGTCCGGCTTCCTTTCTTCCCTTCGTGCCTTCGTGCCTTCGTGCCTTCTTCAAATATACGCCTTGCGGTGATACACCCACCATTCGAACATGATCAGGGCCAGGCAGAATCCGACGGCCCACGGCCACAGCGGAGTGTATTGCGACCCGTCGCCCCCGGCGAGCTGCACCCCGCCGCCCTCGTGGGCCAGTATCTTCTCGGCCGGGCGAATATCCGCCTCGGGTTCGCTGAGCAGGTTGACGGCGAAGGCGCGGCTGTCGGTTTCGTCTGCATCGGCAAGCGACCAGACGAGGCCATAGACGCCGGAAAGACGGATCGGCCCCCAGCTCAGTAATGTGGGGTCAAGCGGTTGAATCGACCTGACCGACCCGTCCGGCAGATGCAGTTGAATGTCAGTAGCGGTCGCGGGCAGTCGGGCTGTCAGCGCTTCACCCGGCGAGAACCCCTTGGTCGTCAGCGCCTCGCCCGCATGTCCAAGATAGTCCACCGCATTGACGACGAACGTCACAAAGCTGCGCAGAAACGGCCAGTTGCTGTCCAGGGGATCGAACGCGACATGAATCACCTGCATCGGACCGCGGGCGACGGCCACAATCAACGGCCCGGCGCTCCCGTCGACCAGCACTTGCACATCGTCCGCCGGCTGAATCAATTTCGACTTCGAGACATACAACTGGTCGAGGCTCACGAAGCGAAAGATGGGATGCTCGTCCTTGACGTCGAGAACGAGTTGGGGTTGGTCGGCGGCGTATTCATTGAATCCATCCAGCGGCGGCGTGACGCCGAAGGTGAGATATCGCGCCGGCGGCATGAGCCCTTCGGGCGGCGCGTAGTTGTCCAGCACCACGACGTCATATCGATCAAGCCCGCCTTCTTGAGCGAGCGCTTCGAACCGCTCGGTACTTAGAAGATCAATCCCGGCCAGCGTCGGGATGCCTTCTAACACCATCTTTATCACGAAGCTGTCGGGTTCGACCAGGGCTATCGTGAGCTGTTTGGGCGGCGGGACAACGAGGCGCGCGACATTGTCCGCCAGCGCATCGTCTTCGCGCAGCACGGCCACTTCGATCACGGCGCCGCGCGGCTGCTCGAACGGGGTGAAGATGACGTTGCTGCGCTCCGGCACGAGGATGCCGGTGGCCGGGTCCGTCTGAGCGGCCCCGATGACGACCTCCTCGATCGCGCGAACCACCTCGTCCACCGACAGTTGAACGTCACACGTAACGGACTGGAGGTTGAAGTTCACGAGCGAGGCGAAGACCTCGACCGCGTTCGGTCGATCGTACGGCCGTTCGATTGAAATCGCGGTGATCGAGACGTTGTCGGGTTCGTCGGAGCCGATCCGGTGGTAGACCATCGTTTCGCCGCGCAGCACCTGATCGTCGAGGTCCGCCAGCCGTCCGTCGCTGAACAGCTCCAACGTCGAATCGTGCGCTGTAAGCGCAGCTTCAGGGTCGACATTGGTCGCATAAGCCCTGGCCAGGGTCAGCGCTTCGCCGATGCGACTGACGCCGTGGGTCGGCTGGATGAGTTCGATCGCGCTGAGCAGTTGCGGCTTGGAGTCGGTGAACCGCGAGACAACTTCGGCGTGATCGGCAAAGGTAATGACCATGGTCTCGCCGGCGGCGCTGCCGAACCAGCCTCCGCCGTAGAGCTGCTCGATGCGCTGTTTGGCGCGGCGCTTGGCCTCATCTAACCGTGTGGGCCCTTCGTTGACGTCGGTGGCCGTCATCGATGCGGAGACATCGATCAAGAAGACGGTCTTGCCGCCGCGGCGCGAACCGGCCTGGAGCTGCGGCTGCATGATCGCCGCCACCAGCAGAAGCAGGGCAAGAAGCTGAAGGAACAGCAGCAGACTTTTGCGCAGCCTTTGGAACGGCGCGTTGGCCCGCAAGTCTTCGACCGCGCGCTTCCACAGCAACGTGCAGGCGACCGCTTGCGTGCGCCGCCGTAGCTTGAGGAAGTACAGCAAGATCAAGGGCGGGATCACCGACGCGGCGAGGATCGCGCCGGCCATCGGGGTCAGCAGCCAATTCACTTCAGCAGCCCCCTTCGACGCAAGTAATCAAGCAGCAGCGTGGTCAGATCGTTGGAGGTGTCGATCGTCAAGTGCGAGATAGCCCGGCGGATGCAGAAGTCGCGAAGTTTCCCGCAATAGGCGTTGAGATTTTCCTTGTAGCGTTTGAGCAAGGCAGCGCTGACCGTGACCTCGGCGGTGTCGTCGTCTTCGAGGTCGGTGAGGCGCAAGTCGCCGGCCAGACCGTGCTTGCCCGGATCGATTTCCTCGGGGCTCAGCAGTTGCATGCAAAACGTGTCGTACCCGCCGCCGGCCAGATAGCGAAGCCCCTTCTCGTACCCCTCCTTGAACATGAAGTCCGAGAGAATGATCATCACGCCTTTTCCCTGGCGGGTCAGGGCCACCGTGCGCATGGCGTCGTCGAACGCGCTGCCGCCGGCCGGTTCGAGGTTCAGCAGCCACGTCCCGATCTCCCGAGTTCGTCGGCGCCCTCTCAGACTCGGCAGCGGCAGCATCTCTTGCTGGTTGAACGCATACAGCGTCACCCGGTTGTTGTTGACCAGCCCGATATACCCCAGGGCCATCGCCAATTGCTGGGCGTAGACGAACTTGTTGGGATTCCCCCAGTCCATCGAGGCGCTGGTATCGATGGCGATCAGCAGCGACAGGTCCTCTTCCTCGAGATACAGCTTGAGGAAGAGCCGATCCAGCCGGGCGTAGATGTTCCAGTCCACGAAGCGCAGGTCGTCGCCGTGGACATAATGGCGGTAGTCGGCGAACTCGACGCTTACCCCCCGCCTCTTGCTGCGCCGCTCGCCCTGCAGCTTGCCCGCGAATATCTTGCGCGAGACGACGTCGACCTGGTCGAGCTTGGCCATCAGCTCGCTGTCGATGAGATCATCAACGCGCTTGGGACGGGGTTTGGTTGTAACACCGAAGTCAGGCATGGGGAGGCGGAGGAGTTAGGAGTTAGGGGTTAGGGGCGATCATAGCCCCGCATGCATATGCGGGGGATACGCTCGTAGCAAGACTCAAGCCCGCGGAAACGCATCCGCGGCGTCCTCGCCCGCGGTCTCGTACGTCGCGCAGCGGGCGCCCATTCCAGATCGCACGCAAACCGGGCCCGGGGACGGGCCGGCTCGCTCAGAGCTTCGTGTGTTTCTTTCGATGCCATGATGCCTAGTCTCATTCAAAATCGCGGGGGACTGTGTCCATCAGCTCGTCGATGATATCGTCAGTCGTAACGCCATCGGCCTCGGCCTCGAAGCTTCTTATCAATCGGTGGCGAAGCGACGGGCCCGCCACGGCACGAAGGTCCTTGAACGACACGGCATAGCGACCGGCGAGCAGCGCACGCACCTTGGCTGCGCAGATAAGCGATTGCGCGCCGCGCGGACTCACGCCGACGTGAATATACTTGGCGATCTTCGGATCACAATGCTCACGCCCTGGATGCGTCGCCAACACCAGGCGAACCGCGTAGTCCTGCACGTGCGGGGCGACGACGATCCGCATCGCCAACTGCTGGGCCTTGATGATGTACGGGCCGTCCATCACCGGCTCGACGAGCGACTCCACATCGCCGGTCGTACGCGTCAGAATCTCGTTCATCTCGGGACGGGTGGCGTAGGGAACGATGACCTTGAAGAAGAACCGGTCGAGCTGCGCCTCGGGCAGCGGGAAGGTCCCCTCCTGCTCGATGGGATTCTGAGTCGCCAGAACAAAGAACGGCTGGGTGAGATGGCGGGTCTTGCCGGCAATAGTCACGCTCCGCTCCTGCATCGCCTCCAGCAGCGCCGCTTGACTCTTGGGCGTAGCCCGGTTGATCTCGTCGGCAAGAACGAGCTGGGCGAAGATCGGGCCCGGACGAAATGTGAACGTCCGCCTCCTCGTCACCTGATCTTCAAGCACAACACTGGTGCCGGTGATGTCGGCCGGCATGAGATCGGGTGTGAACTGGATTCGAGAGAACGCCAAGGTCAGCGCGCGACCCAAGGTGCGCACAAGCAACGTCTTGCCAAGACCGGGCACGCCCTCCAACAGCACGTGTCCGTTGGCGAACAGCGCGATCATCGTTTGCTCGACGATGAGATCCTGGCCGACCATCGCGTTGGCGATCTGGACCCGCAAGCGCTCAAAGACATCGCGGAAAGCGGCGCACGCCTGTTGCACCGACTCGACGTCTTCAAAGGCAAGATCCAACTCGGACAGCGCGGCAAGCTCAGCCATCCGCGGAATCCCCGCTTTGCTCTTCGGTTTCGCCGCGAGCACGACGCTTGGCCGCGAGCAGGCGCGAGGTGTACTCGCCCTCATCAGGCTGGGCTTCGGCGTCTGTGGGCGCTGGGGCAGACTTCGCCCGGCCGATCTCGGCCCCCGGCTGGCCGACGGCCTCCGATCCGACGTCGATGGCGGTTGAGGAATCAGCTTCACCCGCCTCGAAGCGAGCGGCGGCCTGGGCGGCTTTCGTCGCCACCTCGCGCCGCTTGGTGACGGAAGCCCGCGTGCGCTTCCAGGCCGAGACGGTCTCCGTGCCGACCTCGGCCCGGCGTCCGACGACGCGGGCCGCCGCCGCCGCCACCATTTGCCGATCAACCGATATCCGTCGCGTCGCCACATCCAAAAGGAACAGCGCCGCCGCCAGGATCGTCATCAAATCCCACGTACTCTTGGGACTCAACGGTAATTCGAGCTCTTGATCATAAAATAGATCGACAAGTTGGGGGTTCGCGCCGCTGAGCACCCGCCCCCCGGTTCGCTCCGCCAACTCACGAAGGAGCGCCGCGTTGTGTTTCACATAACGAAACTCGCGCGGGTACGGCACCGACACCGCCGCCTGGAGGTTGCCTTCGATTGGTTCGTCCGCCGTCCCGCCCAGGTAATTGATGTTGACGAGATACGCCCCGGCCTCGTCGGTCGGGAACTGCCCGCGGTATCGACCGGGCCCGGTCTGCTGAAGCAGCAGCGGCACCGCCTCGCCGTCCGGGTGCAGCACCACGGCGCTGGTGCGAAGAAAGTTCAGGTACGAAGCATCAACATCCAGCGCCTCCACCTCGATGATCGCCTGATCGCCTTCCTGACGGGTGTTGACGGTCAGATTCGATGGAGCGCTGGGCCGCATCACCCAGCGGATCGACTGCTCCCAGAACGTGCGAAACCGCGGCCAGCTCGCCCATCGGCTTCCCCACGTCCCGGTCAGGTCCGACGTATACGCGATCGACTTGCCCAAGCCGTAGTTCCAATGCGCGTAGATCGGATCGTTGCCTTCGCTGGTCGGACTGATGATGGGAATCTGGCTCAACCCCTCGCGCTCGACCGTGAGCACGTACCCATCAACCCCCGGCACCGCGCTAAAGCCCTCGATCGGACCGGGCAGCCGGCTCACCACGATCGGCTGAAACTCGCCTTCGACGATCAACGATCGCGAAACGAACTTCGCTTCCTTGATGAAGATCTCCGGCAGCTTCTTGGGATTCCGGATCGGACCGTACGGCGTTCCGCCGGTGTACTCGGCGATGGCCTTCATCTTTTTCACATCCATCGCGGAGCCGTGCCCTGCGATCAAGACCGTGCTGATGGTGATGTTGGCGGCGAGAAAGTCATCCAGCAGTTTCTGCGACGGCGCTTGCGGATCACCATCGGAGATAATGATGACGTGCTTCTGGCCGGCGGGAAGCGGGTCCAATCCTTGAAGGGCCAACTGCATCGCACTGGCGAAGTCGGGCATGTCGCCCATGACCATCTTCTTGGCCGCGGCGATTGGCGCGGACTTATCACCGGCCAGATCAGGCCCCCACTCCCAAACGACGCCGCCCATTCCGTAATCGAGTATGCCCACGTAATCCAGACTGCTCAGCGCGTCAATCGCCGCGATCGCGATCGTCTGTCCCCAGTAATTGCCCTGCGGCATTTCGGTGGAGTGCATGATCAGGGCGAGCGCCCCGCGCACCATCTGGCGGGTCTGCGGCGGATCAAGCTTCACGGGCAGGGCCTTGGCCACTTCGGAGTTGATCCAGCCGCCGGCGCCGAAGGACAGGGGCCCGCCCAGCATCACCAGCCCGCCGCCCAGGTCGTGCACGTACGCCCGCAACATGCGATCCTCGTCGTCGGTGACGGCGAACCGGGGGGTGTTCGCCAACACTACCGCGTCATAGCCGCTCAAGAAGACAAGGCCGCGACTCAAGGCCTCAGGATCCTCCACGTGCACGGTGATCTTGCTCTCTCGCAAGGCCTGGACCAGATGCTGCGACTCCGCCCCCGTCTCGTCGATGATCAGCACCTTTCCCTCGCCCCCGACGAACGTCACCGCAACCGCCGTGTTGTTGGCCTGAACGTTGTCTTTCGCGTCGGCGTCCGGCTCGAAGTTCGCGCGAAATTGCAACGGCCCCGACTCGTCGAGACTGATGGTGACGGGTATGACGTTCGGCCCCGGCTGAAGCGTCACTCGAGCCGCCGTGCCCGGGGCCTCGCCATTGAGATCCAACGGCTCGCCGTTCATGGTCAGCGTCAGCAGTCCCGAGGCGTTGCTTTGACTGCGCAGGACGAGCTTGATGGTGGCCGATTGACCCTGGCGCGCTCGCGCGGGTGCGACGATGCGCTCAAACAAGACCTCGTTGGCGTGCTCGTACTCCAGCACCAGCACGTCCACGCGAACGTCATTGGCCTTGGCCAACTCCGCCGCGGCGAGCACCGAGTCAATGGTCTCATTGCCATCCGACACGACGACGAATCGATTGGCGGTGTCGTCGGGCATGATCGCCAAGGCGGTTCGGATCCCAGCGGCAAGATTGGTCGCCGTCAGGTCGGGCGGATCTTGGAGCTCATCCGGGACGGCCGAGTAGCGGTCGGGCAAGGCGACGATGACGGGATCGCGGGCAACGGTTATGACGGCCAGCCGATTGTCATCATCATCGTTCATCTCGGCCGCGGCGCGAACAAAGTCCAGGGCGAAACGTTGCAGTGGTCGCGGAACGGACAGACTGCGATCAAGGATGATGGTGACGGTGAGCCCTTCGCCTCGCTTTTGCCAGACGGGGCGGGCCAGCGCCGTGCTCAGCAGGGCGATGACCACCGCCCGCAGCGCGAAGGAGGTGTACGCCTTGCGTCGCGAGAGCCCGCCGATGCTGCGCCGCGCGATCAGGAAAGCCACGACGATCAAGAGCAGCAACAGCAGCCAACCCGGCCGATCGAACTGGATGGGAAGATCAGCAAACATCGATGGCTCCTGGGGGTCTCGCGTAACCAGTGTACCCGCCGCGGCCGCTTCGTCCTGCCTTTGTTACGGCTGCCTTATGGGGGAGTTCGGATCACCTGCACCCGGTTGTTCCGGGAATCGAGGACAAAAACGCGGTTGGCGTCGCCGTCCACAGCCCACGGGGCGTGCAATTCGCCGTCGCCGGTCCCGGGCCGGCCGAACAGCCCGAGACA
>JACZXL010000262.1 GCA_022571635.1 Planctomycetota bacterium | reverse complement strand
GCGCCGTCCTTGTTCGCGGCGTCCTTCGAGGCGTTCTCGTGCTGATCGACCCAAGCCGACGCAAACGATTCGACAAGCTCGGCAAGGGTTTGCCCCATTTGGGCTGGATACCGCCCCTCCGCCAGATCAGCGAGCATCGGCGTCAGCGCCACCTGCCATTGGTGGAATCCGTATTGGGCCGCCAGCTGCGCCGTACCGGGCGAACCCTCGCTGTACTGTTCGATCCACGTTCGTTGTTGCTCGTCGAGGTCAAGGCCCGCACCGTCGAGCCATTCGTTCATCGCCGCCGAATCAAGCGGTGAGAACGCAACGTGCTGGCACCGACTGCGGATCGTGGCGAACAGTCGTTGCGGCTGGCAAGAGACGAGGATGATGTAGGTGTTCGCCGGCGGCTCCTCCAGCGTCTTGAGAAGCGCGTTTTGCGCTTCAGCCCCAAGCAGCTCAGCCTCGTCGATGATGAACACTTTGCCGTGGCCGAGCGTGGGCGTTCTGTACGCCGGCGCTTCGTGGATGCGACCATCGCTCGTCCGCCCGCCGATGATGCGCTCGCGCAGCAAATCCAGCGGGATGTTCAAGAGCTTCTTGCTGCGCAGCTCTGGGTTGGCTGAAAAAAGTGCCAACTCCTTGCGAACGATGTGCAGATCGGGATGAGTGTCGGCATCGATCAGGCGCGACGTCTCAGTTTCGTGATCGGTATTGGTCTCGTCCTCGCTCGGCGGCGTGAGGTCCGGATCGAGCAGCCGCCTGGCGAACCCCACCGCAGTGGTGAACTTCCCCACGCCCTTGGGGCCGGAGAATATCCACGCATGATGCACGCGCCCGCTGCGAAGGGCTGCGGTCAGTGCTCCAATCGCTCTGGGTTGGCCAAGGATTCGGTGCACGGTGTGTCCTTGTTGAGTCGAGCCGGGCCACGAGCGGGCTCGCGTCGCCGGCCCAGGATAGCAGCGGAAGGCCGCGGCGGCGTTGGGCCCGCCGGATCACCGCTTGCCGAGGGCCGGGTCGGACCCGACGATGGCCGGACATGGCGGCGGATACCGCGTTACCCAGGACCAGCGTTCAGCGGGACGATGAAGAAACTCACCGGCCGGAGGCGATCACGCTGCTGGCGTTATCGTTCGCGCTGGGGATCACACTCGGCTGGTATCAGCCGCGCCCGATGGTGTGGCCGTGGCTTGTCGGCAGCGCCGCCTTCCTGGTGATGGTCGTCGTGTCGCGGCGATGGCGCTGGCGGTGGACGCTGATGTTTATGGCGGTTGCCACGATGAGCATGGGGGCAGCCTGGGTTACCGTGCGCCAGCACTTCGTTGCGGGGAATGATCTCGCGGGATGGATGGTGGATGAGCCGGTCCTCGTACAGGTCCAAGGCGAGGCCATGGCTGCGCCCGAGCTTCGAGATCGAACCACCGGTTCAATGGGGCTGTTCGACTACCGCTCGCCGGCAACGTACTTCCCGATGCGCGTCGATGCCCTGATCGGACCCGACGGTGAGCCGACGCCGGTGCGAACCAAACTATACGTGCGCGTCGAGCAGACCATCGCGCCGTTTCGCGCCGGCGATCGAATCGACGCGACCGGGTGGTTTCACAAGGTGGCCCCGCCGCTCAACCCCGGTGAGTTTGACTTCCAACGCTTTGCGAGATCGCTCGGTCAGGCGGGACTGTTGACGGTCGAGCGGCGAGAGCTGTTGATTGTTTCGCCCACAACACGGCCCGGTCTGCGTACGAAGCTCCTGAATTGGCGCGACACATTACGGCGTCGTGCCGGTGGTTGGCTCCTTTCCAATCTGCCCGACACGGAGCGCACCGAGCGCGACGCCTTGCTGGCGGCGCTGCTGCTGGGGCAGCGCGGTCCCGA
The DNA here is from genome assembly GCA_022571635.1 of Planctomycetota bacterium. Lineage (GTDB taxonomy): Bacteria > Planctomycetota > Phycisphaerae > Phycisphaerales > SM1A02 > JADFNO01. Next base: position 3,460 of record JACZXL010000262.1, on the reverse strand, counting down.
TCTGACCGGTTTGGGTGAGTCCTTTCGCCGCGTCGGCCTGGCGCATCTGCTGGCCATCTCCGGGTTCCACCTCGGGGTTCTGGCCGGGTTCGTGCTCCTGCTGGTGAGATTCACCGGTCGGGCTCGCCGCTGGCACGGCTGGCTGGTGATCGCGACGGTGATGATGTACCTGATCCTGGTCGAGGTGCGCATGCCCGTCCTGCGGGCGGGCGTGATGACGATGGCCGCCAGTCTCGCGTTGGTCTTCGGCCGGCGATTACGCGTGCGCGGTCTCATTGCGTTGAGCGGCATTGTTCTTTTACTGTGGCGACCTGACCAACTCTTTACGCCGGGGTTCCAACTTTCCTTTGCCGTGGTGCTCGGCTTGATCCATTTGCAGCCGATACTCCGGCGGCGGTGGTTCGGCGCCCCGAATCAGTTGGCGGCGTCGGCGAGTCAGATGGTCGGCCAATGGTTGCGCGCCGCGTTCGCCGCCGCGATGGCGGCCTGGCTCATCGCCACGCCGATTCAGATGTACCACTTCGGCGCGATGTCCCCGCTGGGCGTCCCGTTGACGATCGTGGCCTTGCCCCTTGTTTCCGTGTTGCTGGCCATGGGCTATGTCAAGATGTTGTTGGCGATCCTGCTGCCCAGCGCGTCGCTGTTGCTGGGCGTGCTGCTCTCGATCGGCGCTGAAGTGCTGATCTCCATCGTCCAGGCGATCGACACGGTGCCGGGGGCGGCGGTCCGCGTGCCGTATCCGGCTGCCGTGTGGTCGATGCTCGCGCTGGTTTGGGTGTATTGGTGGGTGATGCGCCCCCGGCGGCGCGAACGGCGTGTGCAATGGGTCGCCGCGGCGGCGCTCGTGATCTGGCTGTTGTGGCCGATGCTGCCGCTGGGCCGAGGCCCGGCTCTCCGAATCGACATGCTCGCCGTCGGCGATGGTTCGTGCTATCTGGTTCGCAGCGGGCGCAGCACCGTCGTCTTCGATGCCGGTTCCGGCGACAGCCTCAACGCGGGACAACAACGGCTCGTCCCGGCTATGCGCCGCCTGGGCGTCCGCCGTGTCGATGTGATTGTGATCAGTCACCCCAACCTCGATCACTATTCGGCGGTGTTGGAGATTGTGGATGCGTTCGATGTGGGCACGGCGCTGGTCACGCCGCAACTGCTTGGGCAGGCTGAGGCCGATCCATTCGGACCCGTCGCCTATCTGCTCACCGGTCTGACCGATCGCTTCGTCTCGGTCTTGGCGGTGGGTCGAGGCGAGGCGCGGGCGTTCGGCCGGGCGAGTTGGACGTGGCTGCATCCGCAGACCAGCCAGGCGTACGAGCGCGCCAACAACGGGTCGATGGTGATCCGAATCGAAGCGGCCGGCCGGCGTGTCCTGCTGTGTGGCGATATCCAGCGTCGAGCGATGGAGGCGTTACTTCAGGGCGGGGTCGATCTCGGCGCGGACGTCATGGAGCTGCCACACCACGGCAGCCATCACGAGCGTGCCGAGACGTTCGTCAGCACCGTCGATCCCAAAGTCGTCTTGCAATCCACGGGATGGTCGCGCTGGCGGCGGGATCGCTGGGCCGACGTGTTGACGGGGGCCACCCGTTTGGTCACGGCCCGCGACGGCGCCTGCTGGGTCGAGATCGACGACGGCGGTGCGATCAGCCTCGGCCGATTTCGCAATCCTTAGCCGCGACAAGGCGTTTGCGGGCGGGCCGTGAACCCTGGCCTCCAATCCACTACGATAGTGGTGGTCTTGTGCCGGCTGGTGCAAGCGAAGCGAGGGTCTCTTGTTTGTGTGCCGAGTCGAACCATTTTCTGTGAGGCGCCATGTTCCAGTTACTCCGATCGTCGATTGCCTGTCTCGTTCTGGGCTGTACCGGCGCCTGCGCGGGTGGTGAGTCGCCCCAAGCCGAGGCGCAAACCGCACAGGATTCACCAACAACAACCACCGCGCCCGACGAGTCGCTGCCGACCGTCGGGCTCTCGCGAGCCTTCCCTCGTTTAACGTTCACTCGGCCGATCTATTTGACTCATGCCGGTGATGGGTCGGATCGTTTGTTCGTCGTCGAACAGCGAGGGCGGATCCTGGTGTTCCAGAACCGTTCCGACGTCACTGCGGCGCAGGAGTTCCTCGACATTCGGCCGATCGTGCGTATGAGACACAACGAGGAGGGCCTGCTCGCGCTGGCGTTTCATCCGAAGTATGCGGAGAATGGTCGGTTCTACGTGTACTACTCGGCATCGGACCCGCGCCGCGGCGTCTTGTCGCGGTTCAGCGTGTCTGTCGATGATCCCGACCGCGCCGATCCGTCCTCGGAGCAGGTGATCCTCGAAGTCGAGCAGCCGTGGGGCAACCATAACGGCTCAACGGTGCTTTTCGGACCGGACGGCTATCTGTACATGAGCCTCGGCGACGGCGGCGCGGCGAACGATCCGCACAACAACGGTCAGGATCTTTCCACGCTGCTGGCAACCATCATCCGCATCGACGTCGATCGGCAAGACCCCGATCGGAATTACGCGATACCCAAAGACAACCCGTTTGTGAACCGTCCCGGGGCGCGCGGTGAGATTTGGGCGTACGGCTTGCGCAACATCTGGCGCATGAGCTTTGATCGTGAGACGGGCGACCTTTGGGGCGGAGACATCGGCCAAGGCAAGTTCGAAGAGATCGACCTCATCGTCAAGGGCGGCAACTACGGCTGGAATATCCGTGAAGGCAAACACGATTTCAGACCGCGGGAGTCTGCCGAGCCGCTCATCGATCCGGTCGTGGAGTATGGTCGCCGCGAGGGGCTCTCCGTCACGGGCGGGTACGTCTATCGAGGGGATCGTCTCGCCGGCCTGCGCGGCGCCTACATCTATGCTGACTATGTTTCGGGAAAGATATGGGCGCTGCGATATCGGGACGGCGAGGTCCGGGCCCACCGGGAGATTTTTGCCGGCGGTCGCCGGGCGTACATCACGTCCTTCGGCGAGGGGGCCGACGGCGAGCTGTATATCTGCGCTTTTGACTCGCTCGACGGGCGTGGCGGGTCCGCTGGCCGTATCTATCGCCTCAACGCGCGCTGATCGGCGGGCGCGATCCGAGGCGGCGAGATCAATTCCCGGCCGCCTCGTCGATGATCTGCTGGAGGATGTCGTGCCCCTGGAGTTTCCAGCGGGGCACGCGCTTCCCGTTGATGTAGATTCGCGGCACGGCCCGCACCCCAAGCCCCTGCGCGGCTCGCACATCTTCGGCAATCGCCTGGGCCGTCTCGTCCGTATCCATTTCCGCAAGCAGGGCGTCGGCGTCGAAACCGAGGCCAGGCGCGACCTGTCTCAGCGTCTGGTCGTTGAATCGCGATTGGTTGGCCAAGAGCCACTCGTGCATCCGCCAATACCCCTGGGCCCCACCCAGAGCGCCCGCGGCCTCCGCCGCCTGGGCAGCCCAGCACGCGCCCACATGAAGCGTGCGCCGGATCGCTGGGTTGCACTT
>JACZXL010000261.1 GCA_022571635.1 Planctomycetota bacterium | reverse complement strand
GGCCTGTAACTGTCTCACCGCGTGCGCCGCGAGCACACAGGCGATCGGCGAAGCGGTGGATATGCTGCACCGAGGCGACGCCGACGTGATGATCTCCGGCGGCACGCACACGATGATCCACGTGCTGGGCGTGACCGGATTCAGTCGACTCACCACGCTGTCAACCCGCACCGACGATCCGCCCGGCGCATCGCGCCCGTTCAACCGAACACGCGATGGATTTGTCATGGGCGAGGGGGCGGGCGTCGTGGTGCTGGAGACGCTCGATCATGCCCTGGCGCGTGGAGCGACGCCGGTGGCCGAGATCATTGGGTACGGCTCGAGCGCTGACGCCTTTCGCATCACCGACATGCACCCACAGGGACGCGGGCCCGCCGCCGCCATACGCCAGGCGCTGCGCCAAGCCGGCATCGATCCCCTTGCCACTGATTCGGACGGCCGGCCCTCTATTCATTACATCTCCGCCCACGGCACCGGCACCATGGAGAACGACTCGATTGAAACCCTGGCGATCAAGAGCGTCTTCGGCGACAACGCCCCCCGAATTCCCATCAGCTCGATCAAATCGATGATGGGTCATCTCATCGCTGCGGCCGGCGTCGTCGAGCTGATCACATGCGTGTTGGCGCTGGAACATCAAATCGTGCCGCCCACCATCAATCTTCACGCACCCGATCCCGAGCTTGACTTGGATTATGTGCCCAATGACGCCCGTTCTTTGAAGTTAGACGTTTGCTTGTCAAATTCATTCGGCTTCGGTGGGCAGAACGACACGCTAATTGTGAAGCGATACGAGGCTTGAGGCGCAGCCCGCTTCAGCGGGCGGCGTTTGATCGCTCAAGCGCCGCGATCACCGCCGCGTCCGTCGTTTGGCTGAAGTCCTGGTAGAACGCGCCCACGGCTGCGAACGTATGGGGCGTCGCGAGACAGACCAGCTCATCTACTTCTGCGCGTAGCAGCTCGACCGTTTGAGGTGGCGCTACCGGAACCGCCAGCACGATCTGCTTCACTTTTGTCTGGCGCAGCGATCGAATGCCGGCCCGGACCGTGGCCCCCGTGGCGATGCCGTCATCGACGACGATCACCGTCCGCTGGGTCGTTTCGATTGCGGATCGTCCGCCGCGATAGAGCGCTTGGCGGCGCCGAACTTCATCTAGTTGCGCAGCGGTTTCCGTTTGAAGGTACTCGTCGCTTACACCGACCAGCGCGATCACCCGGTCGTTGAGGATGCGCTGCGGTTGGTCGCCGTTGGTTACGGCGCCGATGGCCAGCTCCGGCTGATGGGGCGCGCCGAGCTTGCGCACGACCAGAACATCCAGCGGCGCGTCCAGGGCTAACGCCACCTCCGCCGCCACCACCACCCCGCCTCGGGGCAGACCCAGCACCACCGGGCGCTCCTCGATCAGGTGCAACAGCCTCTGCCCAAGCTGCCGCCCCGCTTCCTGGCGATTCTCAAACATCAGCCCACCCCTGCGCCATGGTACGCCGTGTATCGTACCGCGCGGCGACAAACCACGGGCTGTGCGTGCTGCGATCAAAGAAAGCCCACGGCGTGCACGCCGTGGGCTTTGATCTCGGTCGTATGCTACTGCGAAGGTGCGACTCACACGGAGAAGCTGGACCCGCAGCCGCAGGTGCTCGACGCGTTGGGGTTGCTGAACACGAACCCCCGGCCCATGAGCTCGTCCTTGAAGTCGATCACCGTGCCGTTGAGATACAGGTAACTCTTGGGATCGCAGATGATCCGGACGGCGACTGTGCCATTACCCTCCACGGCCGGCGTGTCCTTTTCATCCTTAGCGTCATCATGCTCGGCCCCGTCGAGCGCGAATTCGTACTCCCATATCTCGTCGCTGTCACGCTGGTTCTCGGTCAGGTCCAGCAGATAGCTGAAGCCGGAACACCCCCCGCCCTTGACGCCCACCCGCAGGTGCGTCGTCTTTGGATCGAGATCCTGTTGCTTGATAATCGACGCGACTTCGCGGGCGGCGGACTCTGTTACCGTTACGGCCATGCAATTGACTCCCGAGAAATGACTGATCCGGTTATTCTAGTCGGTCAGAACGGATTTGGCGCTGAGCCGTAACGGACCGTCGTCCAGGCAAATCCGCCCGGCACGGCCGATTGACCGATCTGCGACGCCAAGCGAGGCGAGAACCGTGCAGCTGATCCGAGATCCAGCCCAACTGGCCGCATTTGCCGGCGCCGCCTTCGTGCCCACAATGGGGGCGCTGCACCAGGGCCACCTCGCCCTGATGCAACGGGCGATACAGCTTGCGGATTGCCTCATTATCAGCATCTTCGTCAATCCAACTCAGTTCGAGCCGGATGAGGACTACGGCCGCTACTCCCGGACGCTCGACGCTGATCTTCAAGCGGCAAAAGACCTCGGCGTGGACGTCGCGTTCGTGCCTGATGTCCAGACGATGTATCCAGCCGAACAGGAGATTCCAATCCCGCCGCTGCCGGATGTCGCCACTGCGCCGCGGCTGGAAGATGCGCATCGACCCCACCACTTTGCGGGCGTATGCCAGGTTGTGGCGAGGCTCTTGGACCTCGTCAAGCCCTCGGTCGCCGTGTTTGGTGAAAAGGACTATCAGCAACTGCTCGTCATACAGGCGATGGTTCAACAGCAGGCCGACCGCTGGCCGGGGCTTCGAATCGAATCCCACCCGACCGTTCGCGAACCCGACGGCCTGGCCATGAGCACCCGCAACGCGAATCTGAGCCCCGACGATCGGCGCGTGGCGTGTGAGATCTATCATCGACTGTGCTGGGCGCAACATGCCGAGCTGCCCGGCGGCGTGAGTATGACCGAAGCGGAGCACGTCATGGCCGAGCTGATGCGATACGTCGGCTTCGAGGTTGACTATGCCGTGATCCGCGATGCGAAGACGCTTATGCCGCTTGAGACGTTCGATCGGCCGGCGCGAGCGCTGGCGGCGGTCCGCCTCGGCGAGGTCCGCCTGATCGACAATATCCCCATCGTGCCGAAATGAGCCGCAGTCGATCCCTTTGATTGCGGACTACAATGAGCCAGCTTAGAAGAAAAGGACCGCCACCATGACCACGCTGACCGCCGCTGCCACCGACACGCTGAAGTCCTACAACCCCGCCACGGGCGAACTGGTGGGCGAAATACCCGCAACGCCGATCGGCGAGATTGACCAGATCGTTGCCCGGGCTCGTGCGGCGCAACCGGCGTGGCGAGCGCTGGGTGCCGACCAGCGCGCTGCGATCATCGCTCCGGCTGGGGCGCAGCTCGTCGCCCGTGCCGATGAGCTTGGGTTGTTGCTCACGCGCGAGATGGGTAAACCGCTGCCCGAGGCCGTCGGTGAGATCAAGGACTGCGGCGAGAGTCTTGACAAAGCGCTGCGCGAGATCGCTGAGGCGCTCGAGCCGGATCAGCTTGAAGATGACAAAGTTACCTCAACGATCTATCACGATCCCTTTGGCGTGTGTGCGGGAATCACACCGTGGAATTTCCCGCTCATGATGCCGCATGAAACGGTGATTCCCGCGCTGATGGCCGGCAACACCGTCGTACTCAAGCCGTCCGAAGAGACACCGCTGATCGCGCAAGCTTATGTTGATCTGCTCAACGAGTTTCTACCGGCCGACGTGTTGCAGATCATCCACGGGGCTGACGACCAAGGCAAAGCGCTCGTGCAATCGGAGGTGGACATGATCGCGTTCACCGGCTCCCGTGCCACGGGCAAGCACATTCTCGGCTCGGCCAGCGCCTCGCTCAAGCGCGTCATTCTCGAATTGGGCGGGAAGGACCCGTTGGTCGTGCTGGATGATGCTGACATCAAGGCCGCGGCGAAGTTTGCCGTCGACAATAGTTTCCGAAACGCCGGGCAGGTCTGTGTCAGCACCGAGCGCATCTACGTGGATGACAAGATCGCCGATGCGTTCGAGCGCGAAGTCGTGCAGTTGGCAGGTGATCTCAAGACGGGCGATGGCATGGAGGACGATGTCAACGTCGGCCCGATGATCAACGACACCCAACGCGATCATGTCCTGAAGCAGATTCGCGCCGCGGTGAATCAAGGGGCGCACGTTGCCTTCGGCGGCGCCGATCATCCCGAGCATTTTATTCTGCCCACGGTTCTTACCAACGTGACCCACGATATGGACATCATGCGCGACGAGACCTTCGGCCCGGTGGCCTGCATCGAGCGGTTTACGGACCCTGATGAAGCGATCGCCCTTGCCAACGACACGCCGTATGGACTTGGCGCGGTCGTCTTCGGCGGCGACCAGCAGCGGACAGCCGAGGTGGCCCGCCGCCTCGACGCCGGGATGATCGGCATCAACAAGGGCTGTGGCGGCGCGTCCGGCTCACCCTGGGTCGGGGCCAAACAAAGCGGCTTCGGCTACCATTCCGGCAAAGCGGGGCATCGCCAATTCACCCAACCGCGCGTCGTAAGCGTCCGAAAATAGCCGTTTCGCCGTCGGGCTCGACCCGACGTCTCTTACGATGAGCGATCATCATCACGTTTGCGCAAGGGGGTCATTCATGACAACCACCGACGATTGGACTCCCGCGATCGGCCTGCGAAACCTCGTGCTCTCGCTTCTACTGCGGATGGCGATCTGCCTGATTCTGTGGTGTGGATTGTTGACGATCGTCGCGCCGGCGTTTCGTAGCGACGGATTCGTCATGGGGTTCTGGCTCATCGTGGTCGCCGCAATCCCCCCGGGCGCGCTTATTGGATTTATCATGTCATGGCGGTTGTCCGAACAAGTCGGATTTGGCGGATTGCTGCCAGCCATATCATCCGGGATCCTGGCGATCGCCAGTATCATACTTGGATCATTGATTGTTCAAATGGTCGAGCCGTTTGCCACCGCAGGTGAATTGTACGTGGTAGACGGTTGTACTGGCATTATTGCACTTGCTTGCATCGTGAAGATTGCGATCGTCAATGAGCAGTAGATCATAGACGGATCACTAGATGACACTCATTACCCCGTCGGGTCAAGCCCAACGGCTAAACACTACAGCTCGACGATTTCCATGTCGGATTCCACGGTTTGGGCCTCCGGCGGGAGATGCACGTCGTTGACAAACTCACCCAGAGCGTGAACGTCCGCCATCGTGCGCCGCGTTTGTTCCGCGTCATACACCGCCGGTTCTTCGCCGGTTCGGTCAGCCTCGAGATCCAGTGCAATCTGCGCTTCGCTCTTGCAATAGTCAATCGGCTTGATGGCGCGATCGAAGGCCTGCAAACGGTTGTTGACATTTTCGAACGTGCCGGTTTTCTCCGCCCACGTCGCCCCCGGAATGACGACGGCTGCGCGATCAATCA
>JACZXL010000260.1 GCA_022571635.1 Planctomycetota bacterium | reverse complement strand
TGCGCCGCGAACGCCGCTGACTTTCCACCAGGCGACGGCCAGGAACGCCAAGGCCGTCAACACCGGCCACAACACCGCCCATGGTTCGGCCTGCTCCGGCCAGAGCCCGTCGTCTTTTTGCATCGCGCCCCACCCGATCACCAGGGCCGACCAGAAGGTCCATCCCAGTAATGCCCCCAGGGAACCTCGCAGCGTGAGTCGGGGTCGCTTCTCCTCCAGCACATGAACGGCGGTGGCGATCGCCATGGCGTGCGTCATCACCAGCCACACCGGCCAGGTGAAGTGCAACTGCACGTTGGGGATCAGCATGTGGGTGACATGAACCAGGCCGATCGTGACGAGCCCAATGGCGGGGATGTATTTTCCGGCCGCGTTATAAAACAGGATGCCGGCCGCGGTGAGCAGCGTGATCCACAACGCCCAAGTACCGAGCGCCGCACCACCCAACACAGCGACGATCAGCGCCGCAATAGTGACGACAACCGCCTGACCGAGCTTGATCCGTCCGGCGGGAATGGGGCGCTGCGGGCTGAAGGCGGTGTCATGGCGAACGTCCAACACGTCGTTCAGTGAGGCGCCGTATGCGAACAATCCGACAGCCACGACAGCGCCCGCAGCCAACGCCTGGACGAGATTCATGTCATGAACAGGTACATTCTTGTATGCATCCGACGCACGGGTCAGCAGGATGATGAACCAGACGTCGGCCACGGCGCCAAAGGCCATGGTGAGGCGCGTGAGTTGAATGGCCGAGACGATCTTGACCAGCAGGGCTGCCACGGGTGCATCGTACCGGGTGTCGGATCGAACCGGGGCGAATTGATCCCAGTGGCGGCGGCTCGTAGTATGCGCCCGTCACCACACCCCGCACGCCGCTACGCCGCTTTTTTACCAGAATGTTTGCCGACCCGGAGAATACCGCGAACGCTGCCGGGCTGCGGATTGGACTCGCCGTCAGCCGGTATCACGCGCCCATCACCGAGGCGATGTCCGCGGCGGCGATCGAGCGCTTTATCTCGGCGGGAGGCTCGAAGGAGAATCTTCGTGTCGTCGCCGCCCCCGGCGCGTTCGAGCTGACCGCCATCGCCCGCGCGCTGGCGGTGCGCGATGATATTGACGCGGTGGTCGCCCTCGGCTGCGTGATCTCAGGCGAAACGACACACGACCAGTACATCGCCGGCGCGCTCGCACAAGGATTGACGATGATCACGGCCCGGACGGGCGTGCCCGTGTCGTTCGGCGTGCTGACCTGCCAAACGCTGGCGCAGGCCCAGGCACGCGCCGGCGGCGCCAAAGGCAACAAGGGCGCCGAGGCGATGACCGCAGCCATCGAGGCCGCCTGCACCATCCGGTCGCTGCAATGCCCGCCGCCCAAGGGGAAATGTTGAGATGGCCCGGTCACGTGACATCCGCCGCTGCGCGTTGCAAGCCTTGTATCAGTTCGACGCCGGCAGCGCCGACACTCCCGAGATCGTGCGCGATTCGCTGGCCCAGTCGGCCGGCGACGATGACGTTCACGAGAAGGGTTTTGAATTGGCGGTGCGGGCATGGGCGCTGCACGAGGAGGCCGACGCCGTCGTGGCTAAACTCGCCCCCGACTGGCCCACCTATCGCCAACCCGTCGTCGACCGCAACATTCTTCGCTTGGCGTACTTTGAGATCACCAGCTCCGATACGCCGCCGAAGGTCGCCATCAACGAGGCGGTGGAGCTCGCCAAGGAGTTCAGCACGCAGAAGTCGCCCTTGTTCATCAACGGCGTACTCGACAAGATTTACAAGTCGCAGCGCGAGGTTGACACGGCCTCCCGGGACACGACAAGCGGAGGCGCCGAGTAGTCGTGGGCCTGTTTGTCTCCACCATCAGCGCGATCCGCAAGGGCTTGACCCGCACGCGCCAAGCCCTCGGGGGCGGTCTGGGGAGCCTGCTGCGGGGCCGGACGCTCAGCGACGAGTTGATCGACCAGATCGAGGCTCAACTCATCGCCGCGGATGTCGGGGTTGCGGGCACGGAGGCAATCATTGACCGCCTACGCACCGCCTACCGCGCAGGGCGTGTCGCCAGAGGCGAAGATGCGTTGGAGTTCCTCAAACTCCAGCTTGTCGCACGATGGGACGAGGAAGATCGCCGGCTGGGGGTAGCGCCGACCGGCCCGACGGTGATCCTCGTCGCCGGTGTCAACGGATCAGGCAAGACAACGAGCGTCGCCAAGATTGCCAAGTCGCTCACCGACGAGGGGCGCAGCGTCCTGCTCGCGGCCGCGGACACGTTCCGCGCTGCGGCCGTCGAGCAACTGGAGATTTGGTCGACGCGGTTGGGCGTTGATGTCGTCAAGGGCGCGCCGGGGGCCGATCCGGCCGCGGTGGTGTTCGATGCCTGCGACGCCGCCCTGGCGCGAGGCGTCGACACATTGCTGATCGACACGGCGGGGCGACTGCACACCCAAGCAAACCTCATGCGGCAGCTCACCAAGATCCGTGATGTGATGGCCAAGAAAATTCCGGGGGCCCCGCACGAGGTCTTGCTGGTGCTGGACGCCACCGCCGGTCAAAACGCCATCGCCCAGGCTCAAATCTTCAGCAAGGCGATCGACGTGACGGGGATATTTCTAGCCAAGCTGGACGGCACGGCCAAAGGCGGGATCGTCGTAGCCATCCATGATGCGCTGGGCATCCCGGTGAAGCTGATCGGCGTGGGTGAAACGCTGGATGATGTCGAGGCGTTCGATCCGGAGTCGTTCATCGAGGCGATGTTCGCAGAGTAGAAGTCATAAGCCATCAGCCCGTAGGGTCCGCTGTGCGGACCATAGGGGCTCGGGCGAGCCGGGTTGTGTCAACCGGGTGGACGTCCGACGTCATCGTGCGTTCGAGCGCAAGGTGTCTGCCACGTCCACCGGCCCGGCACGGGCCGGCTCGCTAGAAACCTGTCACTCGGTACAGCCTGTTGGAGAGAAACCGTCCTGTTGTGAGTCCGCGTATCCCACCGTATGATCCGCAGCGTGGTGGATGCCGGTGCGGTAATTCGCCGTCGGGGGCGCGCTGACAGGGATGGCGCCACGCTGCGGTGCGCCGTTGTCATTTTGGCCGCGATCGGTCTGGCCAATCAACCGGCCGTCGCACAGCGACGCGTTCCCATCACCGGCGACCGGATCAGCGGGTTCGTCCTGCCGATCGAGCCGATCACAGGCGACGTACGAATCAAGGCGTTGCGCGCCAGCGCATGGAGCGTGGACGACACGAAGCGCCTGGTGCTCCACGGCGACGTACAGATCAGCATCGGCGCGTACACGTTTCATTCCGACGCCGCGGCGGTCTGGATCAATCGCATCCCGAGCGATGAGGGGCTGATCAACCAAATCGCTATGTATTTCGACCAAGTGGACGATCCGACCAAGCGCGCGGGTCTGGGCGTGCAGGGCAACCGAGTGCTGGTGACCGGCAGCGCCCGCGGCGCGGTGTCGCTGGAGGTCAGCCTGCTCGACGAGAAGCGACCGGGTGCGAGCGGGTTGTTGCAACGTGCTGAACAGCGGTTGGCTGAGTACTTACGCCGCACCCTGGCCCAGCCGCCTCCACCGCTTCGTCAACGGGTGCAGGTTGAGACGGCCCCACCCCAGGAACAAGATCAGGCGGCGCTGCCGACTGACGTCACGCTCCCGCCGCGCGAAGGCCGGATGCCGCCGTTGCTGGCGCCGGACGCCACCGTGTGGTTCTCGTGGGACCGACTGGAGTTCACGACCGGCGAGAAGGAGAACACCGTCACGCTGACCGGCTCGGTTGTCGTCGAGTACGTCGCATCCGGCGGCGGGCAGGCGATCTCACAGCTCATGCTCTCGGCGCAGCGCGCGGTCGTCTTCACAGACCCCGGTTCGATTGAGGAGATGTTGACGGGGCGGCTCGAAGCCGAGTCGATCCGCGGAATCTATCTCGAAGGGAACGTGAACGTAATCGCCGAGCAGGGGCAGTACCAGGTTCGCGCCCCGCAGGTGTACTACGACTTTCGCACCGGCCGGGCCGTCATGCTCAACGCCGTGATGCGAACGTACGCCAATCGCGGGCGCCTTCCCGTGTACATCCGGGCTGAAGAGTTGCGACAGATTGCGGCGAATCAGTGGACGGGCAAGGACGTTCGGGCCTCGGCCAGCGAGTTCTTCACGCCGCATCTCTCGATCGGGTCCGAACGAATCACCGTGACACGCCGTACCTCGACGAGCGATCCGGATGATATGGAAATCCATCTGGACGGTCGCGGCAACACACTGCGGGTCGGCGAGACCCCTATTCTCTACTGGCCGAAGTTCAGCGGCACGGTACAGGACGTTCCGCTTCGAAGCGTGTCGCTCGGGACGCGCGATAACGACGGGGTGCGAGTGGAAACGCGATGGGACGTCTTCTCGTTGCTGGGTATGGACCAGCCGAAACGGATGCAGGCCGGCCTGCGGATCGACGGCTTCTCCAAGCGCGGCGCCGCGCTCGGACTCGATCTGTCCTACGACATGGAGCACGGCGCCGGCTCGGCCGAGGTCTACGGTCTCTACGACGACGGCGTGGACCGGACATCCTCCGGACGCGAGGTCGAGCACAATGAGGAGCTGCGCGGCGTCGCCCTGTGGGAACACATCATGCGCCTGGACCGCAACTGGATGCTCCAGGCCCAAGTGGCGTGGATCAGCGATGAGACCTTCATCACCGCGTGGCGAGAAAATGATTTCGCCGAACGCCGCGAGTACGAAACAAGCCTCTATTTGAAGCGCGTCAAGGGCAACGAGGCCTTGACCGTCCTCGCCAAGACCGATCTGAACGACTTCGTATCCAACGGCTATCTTTTGGCCAGCCGCCAGTTGCAGGTCGAACGGCTCCCGGAGGTCGCCTACCGACGCTACGGAGACTCCTGGTTCAATGATCGGGTGACGTATTCCGGAGAAACGCGCATCAGCCGGCTGCGATTTAGCTTGGAGCGCAGCACGCCGCGCGAACTCGGCGTCCCAGGACGAGCGTTCGGTATTGATGACGACACGCCAATCTCAGATACGCTTCGCGCCGCCGGACTTGGCACCGACTTTGTCAATCGGTTCGACTCACGACACGAGATCGTGATGCCCGGCTCGTGGGGCAATGTGAAGATCGCGCCGTTTCTCGTCGGCCGAGTCACCGCGTACGACGACGACTTTGAGGATTTCTCCTCCGATGCTGACTCCATGCGGCTGTTTGGCGCAGCCGGTGTTCGCTTCAACACGCAGATCCAACGGATCGACAACAGCGTCGAGAGTCGGCTGTTCGATCTGCACCGCCTGCGTCACCTCATCGAGCCCAGGCTTACCCTGTGGTACGGCTACAGCGACGTCGATCAATCCGA
>JACZXL010000259.1 GCA_022571635.1 Planctomycetota bacterium | reverse complement strand
AAGATGCGCAGCCACATCGCTCCCCAATGTTCGAAGCTGCGGACGATCAGCGGTCGCTTGGGTTGATCGATAGTTTGGGGCACCGATGTCGTTCCTGCGTAGCGTTGCGGGGATGATCCGCAGCTAGAGTGTCATCGCTTCGTCGCGGGTGTTGACGATCTTGAAGACCATATCCAGTCGAGCGATCTCGAAGATCGATCGGACTTTCTGCTGCAAGGCGCAGATGATGAGCTTGCCCTGGTTCTTGCGGGCGATCTGCATGGCTTCCACGAGCGTGGCGAGACCGGAACTGTCCATATAGGGGACTTCGCCCAGATCGACGACGACCCGGCCGGGGCGCGTTTCTTGAGCCTGTTTGAGCTGTTGTCGCAGCGCGGGCGCGCCGCTGAGATCGATGTCACCGACCGGGCGCACGATCACCGCGTCGTCAATCGTTTCGGTGAAGATCTCAAGCTCTTGCGTGTTGCTCATGTATTGGACTCGCTGTTGTGGGCGGCGGCGACGGGGTGAAGGTGCTTGACCAAGGTGAGCCGCATGCCCCGGCGGTCGCGTCGTGTGTAGCTGACTTCGTCCATGATTTCGCGAATGATGTGAACGCCAAGGCCTCCGGGGCGGATGTCATCGAGGTCGCGGGAACGGATCGTGTCGGGATCGACCTGGAGCGCGTCGTCCTCGATGACGATTTCGATCCCGGGCGACTGGGCTTCACGTTGTGAAAGACTGATCAAGATGCGACCGTCGTCTCGGCAGTTGTACCCGTGCCTGATGATGTTGCACAGGGCCTCATCGACGGCGAGGCTGATCTGTCCGCATTGGATCTCATCGAACCCACAGCGTTGGGCGATCGTGGCCACGAGGGCCCGGGCAGCGGCCAGCAGCGACGGATGGCTGACGATCTCGAGCCGCACCGTAGGTTGGGACGCGTCGGGGCTCATGGGGTTTCTCGCGAGTCGTCGGCGGAACCAGTCGGGTGAGGCACGGCCCCGGACTGTACGGCCGTGACCCACCGCTGGATGGCGGCATGTCGCTCATGCGGCGGATCATAGTGATGGAATCCGTAGGTCTCGCCGGTGAGCCGGTGGAGGACGTCGATGGCCAACATGCGAACGGCTGGGTCGTCGGCGTCGAGCTGCTCGACGATCTTGGGCACGGCGTCCAAATCGCCGGTGCGAGCGGCCTGCTCGATGGCGTGGGTCCTCGCGGCCGGGCTGGCCGCGTCGAAGCCGCCTTCGGTCATCGACACGCCGCAGGAGCACAACAGCAGCAGCAGGCTTGAGACGCCGAGCAATCGTCGTCTGATCATCAGGCCCAGCATATATTCGCGGCTGAGCCAGAGCAAAGCGAACCGGCCTGGGGGCGGATTCGTTGAGACGGCGCGGGCGTTTGAGCTTGGCCGCTGCATCGTGCTACAGTATCGGTTTCCCCTTCGGACGATCTTTCATGTCACAATCAGCGCGTGCCGAGGCCCAGATTCCTCCGCATGCTGAGGTTATCGTTGTTTTGGACTTCGGCAGCCAGTACGCGCAGCTGATTGCGCGTCGGGTCCGCGAGGCGGGGGCGTTTAGCCTGCTCGCCGCTCCGGATACGCCGATCGAGCGGCTCGCGGCCCTGGAGCCCAAGGGAATCATTCTCTCGGGCGGTCCGGCCAGCGTCACCGAGCCTGGAGCGCCGCGGTGCGATGAGCGGCTGTTCGAGCTGAAAGCGCCTGTTTTGGGCATCTGCTACGGGATGCAACTGGCCTGTCAGCTCCTGGGCTGCGACATTGGCGCCGCCGAAGCACGGGAGTTCGGGCGCGCCAAGCTGACCATTCACGATCATCGTGATCTGCTGGCCGATATTCCCGCCACCACCACGGTCTGGGCCAGTCACGGCGACCTCGTCTGCGATTTGGCCGAGCACTTCGACACGCTGGCCAGCACGCCCAACTGCCCGTTCGCCGCCGTCCGCCACAAGAAGGTGCCGTTCTTCGGCGTGCAGTTCCATCCGGAGGTGACGCATACGCCGCACGGGATCGAGCTGTTGCGCAACTTCCTCTACGAGATCTGTAAATGCGCCGGAACGTGGAGCATGGCCGACTTCGTGGAGACGCAGTGCGAGCACATTCGTCAACGTGTCGGCGATGCGCGCGTCATCTGTGGTCTAAGCGGGGGCGTGGATTCGTCCGTCGTGGCCGCGCTGCTCGCTCGAGCCATCGGCGATCAACTGATTTGCATCTTTGTGGATAACGGCCTGCTGCGAAAGAACGAGCGCCAGCTTGTCGAGGCCACGTTCCGCGATCACTTCAAGACCGATCTGTGCGTCGTCGATGCGGGGAGCGATTTTCTTTGTGATCTTCAGGGCGTTACCGATCCGCAGGAGAAGCGCAGGCTGATCGGACACCGCTTTATCGAAGTCTTCAAACGAGCCGCCTCGGAGATCGACGGGGGCGCGACATTCCTCGCCCAGGGAACGCTCTATCCGGACGTCATCGAATCGGGTCACGGTTTTGCCGGCACGTCCGCCAACATCAAGCTGCATCACAACGTGGGTGGGCTTCCGCAGGATCTCGGGTTCGAGCTGATTGAGCCGTTGCGCAATCTGTTCAAGGACGAGGTGCGGCAACTGGGCGAGGTCCTGGGGCTTCCGGCCCATATCGTCTGGCGCCATCCCTTCCCGGGACCGGGGCTGGCGGTCCGAGTGGTGGGGGAGGTCACGCAGCCGAGGTTGGAGCTGTTGCGGGACTGTGACGAGATCCTGCTGGAAGAGATCATCGCCAATAATTTGTATCGCAGCACCGATCAGGTCTTTGCCGTGCTTCTTCCCGTGCAAACAGTGGGCGTGATGGGCGACGAGCGGTCCTACCAATCGGTCGTGGCGATCCGGGCCGTGCAGACGCAGGACTTCATGACCGCAGACTGGGCCCGCATACCGCACGACGTTCTGGCCACGATCAGCAGTCGAATCATGAACGAAGTGCGAGGCGTCAACCGCGTGGTCTACGACATTTCATCGAAGCCCCCGGCCACCATCGAATGGGAGTAGTGGGAGGGGTCAGGGATGCGGGATGCGCCATGCGCCATGAGGGAAGGCATGGCACCGTAGATGAACACGGATGACCACAAGAAGAGGTTTCGCCGGCGGGCTTGACCCCCCGGTAAACCTAAGTTCCAGTCGCTTGCTTCTGACCGTAATCGACGGCGACTGGCCGGCCCAGAAAAGACTCCCGTCCTGCTCTGTTGAAGACCTCTCCGAGTGTGCTATGGGCAAGCGGAGTCTTCGGAGCTTGCCGGTCAAAACCCTGGGGATTTCAAGACCGTACCACCAGCGAACCAGTTTGCACAGGCCGCCCCGGAAAGGTTCTCAACAGAGCACTCCCGTCCCCTTTTCTTCCCCCCAATGAGATTCATATCTTTTTGCCACGCACGTCAACGTGGAATAGCCGCTTCACGGCACGTACGCACGAATGAGGTTAGCGTCGGTGCTGGGGCTCGCTTCTCACTTCGGCGGGGCAGGCGGCCACAGGTTGGGGGGCCCCGGGCGCTGCTCCGCGGCTTTTTGCGTGAAGCACGTATGTTCAGCGCCGTGCCGGTATGACGCTCCGTACGGGCCGGTGGGTCGATAGGCGAAGAAATTCTCCTCGTCGTCTTCCCGGTTGTCCGTGGCAAAAGTGGCGCAGATCTCGAATTCCTCGTCGTTGACGATACGGTACCCGTACACATCACCAGTCTCGGGATCTTCCATCGTACGCTTCTGCACATAGCCCTGCTCGTGAAGTTCTCCCAGGGATTCGGGCATTCGTGCATCTCTTCGGTAGAAATTCCGCACGCCGTACTGCAGCACCTGTATGTCGAATTCACGTTGCCGGTCAAGAGATTTCTCGCGCGCCAGAGCCGGCGAATCGATGAGCGTGAACGCGGCCGCGACGCTGACAAGCATGACAATGGCCGAAGTGATTCCCATCGTGCGCGGAAGCGTGCTCGTCGCGAAGGCGTCCTTCGAGCGGAGTTCCAACCACACATAGGAGAACACCCAGCCCGTGATCACGAGGATGGTGAGTACTTTCAGAAAGAAACGGGTCGTGTAGTCGCCGTTGAGAACGTAACGCACCGCCGTGATCATGTCGCCGAGCATGATTGCCACGACGATGAGAAGAAAGAGATAGGTGGTCCATTGGCGCACACCCCGGTGAAGCTCGACCTCGTTCCGCCCGATCGCCTTCCTGAGAATTGTGGCGAACACGTAAAACGTTGGTGCCAGGATAACCAATGACGAGATGGCCCAGATGACCGCCCGTTCGTTGTACGGGCGGTTGACGCCTCCGCGGTAGAGGGTGACCTCGAGGGGAAAGAGCTTGTTGATGAACTGGTACCACAACGTCGCCGTCGCGCCGGCGGAAAAGCCCATGGTGAAGAAAAACCGGAGGTACCAGAACAGCGTTTTCGCGCCGTAGAACTTTGAACGCGTACTCACGGCGCCCGAATCGGCCACCGGACCGCTTGACGTGTCACTTGAATTCGCCGCCGCCATATCCACCATAGGATCCACCGACGACCTGGGGGTTATGAGAAGATTCCAGGCCTTCCAGATCGGCCCCACGATAGCGCCAACGCGCTGTGAGTTGTGCATCTCATGGCGCCGTGAGTACCGATTTTGGTACCCAGGGTAACGGGAACGGAACCCTGAGGTCAAGTGTGTGCCGGATGGCCGCCGCGGAGCACTGAGGACCGATCGCGCGGAATCAACGCTCCTGCAGTTATGTGATTCGTCCGCGAAACTCGGGTGCGCTATCGCCAGCCGAGCACGTCGCAATCGACCGGCCCGTTGAGGCTTCGGATCTCAACGCGGTACCGGCCCGCGTCGACGGTGCCGATCGGGACCTCCACCCACCGCCAGTGGGCCGACGACCTGGTCCGGGCGAGGGGAACACTGTCGGGCTCAAAGACGACCCCGTCGCCGCGCCGGCCCCGTATGGCGAGCAGGCCTCCGCCCTCGCGCGGACAGGCATAGCGCAGGAAGATCGTCCGGTCGCCGGGCCGGCCCGCCTCCAGCAGGAGCTCCAGGACGTCCTGGCGGCGGTTGCCCCAGCCGCGATCGATGCACTGTCCGCCATAGGCCCCCTCGTTGTGCCCGTAAAACCCGCCCCGCGAAGCGCCGAGCGCCCGCGCCGTCTCGCACTCGACGAAGAACGATTGCGCAAACCCATCCCGGGCCTTCTGCCACCAGCGCCGGGCCGGCCCGGGCCCTGCAAAGGACTCGAACGTCAGCTCGGCCAGGGCGAGGCGCATCGCGCGCGCGGCGGCCCGATCCGCTTCATGATCCCACCCGTCGATCAGCGCGGCGACGACGTGCGGCGCGTTGCGACATCCGCCCAGGGCCCACGCCGCCGCGGCCCGCA